>JBGCDN010000066.1:0-11466 GCA_045105495.1 Planctomycetaceae bacterium | reverse complement strand
ATGAGCGAGCTACATCTGCAGATTGCTCAAGAGCGACTGCTTCGCCGGGATAAGGTCGAGTTGATTACGCATCAGCCGAAGGTGCCTTATCGGGAAACGGTGACGGCATCTGCTGAAGGAAGTTATCGGCACAAGAAACAGTCTGGCGGGTCAGGTCAGTTTGCCGAAGTGCATTTTCGCATTTCGCCGTGTCCCCAAGGCGTTGAACCGGGCACGTACTTCGTGAAAGACCGGTTCGCCAGCTTGCGAGATTTTCATTACCACGAAGACGCGAACTGGGCCTTCCTTGATCGCGTGACTGGTGGTTCTGTTCCGAATAACTTTATCCCTGCTGTGGAAAAGGGAATCAAGGAGCGGATGGAGCAGGGTGTGTTGGCTGGTTATCAGGTTCAGGATGTGGTTTGCGAGTTGTACTTTGGGAAAGATCACCCGGTGGACAGCAACGAAACTGCATTCAAGATGGCGTCGAGCCACTGTTTTCGTGAGGTGTTCAAACAGGCGAAGCCAGCCCTGCTTGAACCGATTGTCGATATGGAAATCACAATTCCTGCCGACAAGATGGGTGATGTTTCCGGCGACCTGACGACCAGACGTGGTCGTGTCGAAGGGATGGAAGGCCTGCCCGGCGGTATGCAGATTCTGAAAGCCAAGGCCCCACTCGCGGAAGTGATGACCTACGCGCGATCGCTCTCCAGCATGACCGGTGGTCAGGGTTCATTCACAATGGAGCTGTGTCACTATGAACCGGTTCCCTCTAACGAGCAGCGGAAATTGCTCGCGGCGTCGGAAACAACCGAGGCAGTCTCGGCGTAAGGATCTGCTTCAACCCTTTAGTCTTGCGAAGCTCGGTGCCTGAGGGTGTCGAGCTTTCTTTACGCCTTCAAAGCGATCGACGCATCGCGTCTTTGAATCAAGATGATCGAAACCAGCCACAGAGGCGAGTACGCGACGAATTCGATGACAAAGACCGAAAGGTTATGGTTTCCAAGAATCGGTTGCGATAGGTCGAGAGTATTGAACCAGGGAATGGGTAGCTTGAGACGCCCATCCGAAAATGGCCAGAAGATCGCGACGCCGCGACCGTGATTGTAAAACGAATCAAGCAGCAAGTGGCTGAGCCAAGCGGTGATGCCAAATGCGATATACCTTGTAGGCACAGACCTGTTGATGCGTGGAATCCATTTCCAAAGCGTCAGGAAGAGCGTAACGAGGCCGACGTTTACGAAGATGCTGTGGCTGATGTCGTAGCGGTCGTGCCCCCAGCATGGCAGCGGCCAGTCGGGAAGGCTTGCCAAGGCAACGAAAGTGATGGCTGTGACAAGTTTCCAGCGGCGACTCCGCTTCGGTTCACCCGCGATGGTTGCCAGTGTCAGGCCAACTAATGAGTGCCCAACTGGTGACATGTGAAGATCCTTCTTCTATCAAGTACACGAAAGCTGCGCCGGTCTCGCGACGAAAAAACGACGCTGACACAACGACATTGCTGCACACCAATCAGGCGAACACTTGGGTCACTTTTGGTCCGGGTTGTGGTCCTTGCGGTCGCGTCTTCTGCGGCGCCGGCGGCTTGGAACTTTCGGCGGTTGATCTGGTTCTGGTTCCGCGAGCGATTCGAGTTGTCGTGTGAGTTCGGAGAACCGCGTCGTCATTGTTGGCAGGTCGAGCAAGTGGTCGTCTCGACGCATCTCCCAGCCGGTGCCTTCGCGTTCGACTCGCGTGATCTCGTGTTCCAAAGCCTGCAGCCACTGCGGCACGTCGATACCAGAACCAAACGTATCATCAAGATAGGCGGCAACTTCTGATCGCAGTGCAGCGAAGGCCGCTGAGTCGGCTTTTCCGGAGGCGGCATCTGCGAGAGCAGGAGGAACCAACGCAAGAATGCGGTTCACAACAAGCGGCTTAACAAAGCGTTCGCTAATTCTGTCTCGGAGCGACGGCAATCGCATGCCGAGTGTCACTTCCAGTCGCGAGAGTTCCGTGAGATGGCCTTCCGCCATTTCAGCGGTGTGGCTTCGCATGTCCTGTTCCCACATCAGAGCCGCTTCGGCCTGATCGTTGCGGACCAGCGCTTCATGAGCGATCCGCATTGGCGTGAGCGTCCATGCATCGCGGTCGTAGGCACACTCGACTCGCAGGAAGTCCAGGAAGCAATAGAACTTCTCGCCGTAGTCGGACTGTGTGGTTGTGGTGTTGTATTCGAGGAATCGATCGAACTTGTCGATCACTGCTTCGTACACAATTTCGATGTTGTCCATCGAATCCTGCGCGTCGATGCGGCCTTCCTGAATGTCTTCGATCAGTTTGATCGGATGCAGAGGGTCGGATTCTTCTTCGAGGAAATCGAGGAACTGATCGAGACCGTGGTGTAGGACAGTTCGAATATTTCCCAGTGTCAACATGCGCGTGTGGAAGAGGTCTGAACCGTATTCTTCAATGAACTCGCGAATCTCGTCGGCAAGTTCTTCGTCACGCAGTTCTTCAACGGTGGAAAGACGCATTGTGCTGCTGTGCAGCGTCCAAAGGTGCGAATAGTGATCCACAAGTTCGGCGGTGTATTCTGCCAGCTGTTTCGGATCTTCGCCGCCCTTCTTTTCAGTCCATGACTGAACCAGACATGACAGAGAGTTTTCTAACCCGATGCGGAATAGTCGATCAAATTCCGTGACCGCAAACCCGGCTGGGCGGGATGACCGCTCCATGCGAAACGCTGCTCGCAAGACATCCAGGGTTTCGCGAACCAGGCCCATTCGAGGGAGTTGGCCGAGTAGAAAACGGATCAACGCCTGCAGGGATTTGGCTCGAAGAACACGTTGTGGCTGACCACCGTTTTCAAATGGAACATACAGGAGTGGCTTTTCGGCGATACTGGAAAGCAGTTGCGGTAACTGTCGCCGGACAGCTCGGCGATCTCGCCGAACGATGGATCGGTAAACCGCAGACACTTTCCGTTCAGTCGCGCTAACGCCTTTTGCCTGATCTTTTTTGTCCACAGGAAGCAGGCAACCCAGCAGGCGTTGTGCCTGAACGCAGGCGATGCTGGTTGCGATGATCGAATGCAGCATCATGTACCGCGACTGCAGCTGAATGTCGTATTCGATGTTGAGATCAAGATCGCCGGTGCCGCTGTTGATCTCGTGCTCCCAAACTTCCTTCAGCAGAGCGGTGAGGCCGGTCTGGAGTTCGTTGGTTCGTTTTTGCCAACCGCGAATGACTTCGACATCGTGTTCAGAGAGTTCGTCCAGCGATTCATCTCGACGAGCCAGTGCAGTGCCAGCCATTTGCCAGAGATGAAACAGGGTTTGCAGAAACGCGAGTCGGGGTTCAATCTGTCGGTTGAGAATTTCGAATTCGGTGGTGCCGGGAGCGTAGCCGTCATCGAGTGTTTCGCCAGCGTTACCGTCGTCTGCACTGTCGCGAAAGACGACCTCATCGTAGGCGGCTGAGTAGATGTCTTCTTCTTCGGATTCGCCATCATCGTCGAGAAACGGGTCGAAGTCGCCTTCGGGTGGTCGCGGTGGCAAGCCTTCTTCCGTTGAAGGGGCGTTGAACAACGAGTACTCACGCAAAGTGGGCACGTTCCAATATTCGCCAGCATTCGCTTCGAGGTAATCGAACATGCGGCGAACCGTTGGCCACATTTCGTCCTGAAGTTCTTCTTCGCTGGTGACCAATTGCATCCATCGGACAAGCAGCGGGTGAACTGCGTGAGGACCTGCTTCCAAGCCGGTTGTGTCCGCATTGCTAAGCCACTGCATCATCAAGCCCATCGCCGCGATGTGGTCTTTCTTGTGCAGCAGTGCGTCGATTACAAGCGAGTAAGCATGAGATGAATTGAACTGTTCAACGTGTTGGCTCCAGAAGGCAATGTCCCCCGCGGCGGATCCGGCGCTTTGCCACTTTTGGAGTGCGTCTGCAACAAGAACCGATGATTCCCAGGTTTCGAGGCCAGCGACATGCGGCAGGTCTTCAACGGCGACAGTGGCGTATCGATCCCACTGATCTGCCAGTCGTTCGAACCGCATGGACAGTTCGCTTCGCAGTTGTCGATTACCTTGCGCGGCGGCTTCTCCGACGGCTCTGGAGTACACGCCAAAGATTTGTTCCATCAGATCCATCAGGATCTCGACACGGTTGTCAGGGATTGCATCTTCTCTGGCGGCGAACAGCGGGAACTGGCCTTGGAATGCAAGAATGTTCCAAGGGTCAACCAGAGCTCCGCACTCAATTCCACGTTCCAGAAGTTGCTCGATCTCTCGCAGCATCTCCGAGGTGGTCGTGATATCGCTCGTTAGCACGCGTCGGTTGGCAGCGGTTACCAGGAGCTGTAGTTCGGTTTCGAACCGAGCCGACAGTGCCGGGATGATGGCGGCTTCCTCGCGAGCAGCGTCGTCGTAACCCATCCGCGCGTACAACCAGGCGAGATGTCGATGCTGCACCTGCTGCGCCCCATAGCGGGCGACGAACATGTTGAGTTCCTGCCGCACGTGACCGAATGGCTGTCGAGTGAGTTCGGCCTGATGCTTCAGGCGCTCTTTTCGCGGGCCAGTCGCAGCAGCGATCCACCTTAGATAAAACGCGTCACGCTGCCGGGCTACTCTTGGTAATAACGACGAGAGCGAAATTGTGGAATCGTAAGTCTGCGGTCCTGCTCCGCTGATGGAGGACGCCATCAGAATGGTTCCGCTAAGAACCGTGGCGGCGTCAGCGAGGCGTTCTTCCTCCGTTAGTTCTGTGTGTCGATCAATCCAATCGAGCAAGGCATCCAGAATGATGCGCCTGACTACGAAGCGACGATAGAACCCCTTCGTATCGATTTGGTGCGGGTCCCATTCGCCGAACATGTAGTTCGTACGTTTGTTGACCGGGTGGGCGTGGTCGTGAGCCCTGACATCGAGTGACAGTTCGTCCAAGTGATCCAGACTGAACCAGGCTTCTGCGAGCAAATCGTCGGGTGTCTTTGAGAGAAACTCAAGGGTGGTTTCAATGAGTTCGCGGTAACGACCGTTTGCCACACCGGTTTCACGGAGATAGAGCGGGACGGGGCGGTAACGTTCGTGATCGTATGGTTCCATCCGACGATCGTTTTCGAGAACTGCCAGCGGTCGGTAGCCCAGAAAATCATTTAGCTGATCGATCGCGCCAGAAACGATCCGTTCCTTGTCCTCCCAAGGGCCACCTTGCGCGAGCGTGGCTTCGAACATTCGCGCTAGTAGGAACGGCTGGTCCAATGTCGTTGGTTCAAGGTGGAACAGAATATCCGAATGATGTTTCACATACTGCGGATAGGTTCCGTCCAGCGTTAGCTCAACGACTTGTCTTGCCTGGCTGGTGTCGGCGAAGGTTGGTTCTTTGCCGTCAACTTCGTCCAGTGCGTTAAGTAGCGTGAGCCGCAGGTCGGAAACAACAGCGGCTGAACGCATGAGCTGGTTCAGGTTTCGTTGAAACTTGGTGTCCGGCTTACCACTGGAGAAATTCAAGTAACCGAGAATGTCACGAACAAGTTGATCCATCGCGGTAACTTTTGATGAGTGGTCCGGTATCGCTGAGTTTGGACACAGGGGCGTGTCAGTACTGCGATCGAATTCTAGGTACGGAGTGGGGGAATTGGTAGACGCGGATTCGCGACTAAGAACCAACCAGCGGCATGACTCTGGTAAGAATAATCGTCATGGTAAGGCTGACGATGCCCAGTGATGCCAGCAATGGTGTCCACGTTTTGAGAGCCTCGGTTTCGCTTAAACCGCTCATTTTAGCAACGATCCAGAAGCCACTGTCATTCATCCACGACCCGATGCACGAACCCGCACCAATCGCGGTGCAGATGTAAACGAGATTGAAACCAAGTTCAGCTTCCGTCAGTCCGAATGACGCCATCATGCTGGACACCGTGATCATTGCGGTCGTGCTGGACCCCTGAGCGATCTTTAGCAGTGCCGCCATTCCAAAGGCGAGAAACAGAGTTGCTAGTCCGACGGCTTCGCTGCCTTCGAACAGGCCCTTAATGTCGGTGGCTACGTTGGTCAGCTTCAGCATCGCCCCAAACGCGCCGCCGGCAGCCGTGATGAGAATGACAAGCCCACCGCTTAGCAGAGCCGCTTCAACGGACTGCGAGAAATCAGAACCGGCCGGTTTTCGCCATCGCACCCAGGTAATCAAAGCGAAGACCATCGAAATTCCGAGGGCGAGCGCAGGTATTCCAAGAAAGCCGGTTACTGGCTTCATGTCGTTAAATGTGTTTCCAACGTGAGGCACTGCAGTGATGCCGAGGTCTGATGCGTCTTGCGACATGAACTCAATGGTGTCGCCGACGGCAACTGCTTTTTCATAGTCAGCCGGATTGGCTTCGAACGTTTTCGCGTTCGCCATCGTGATGGTGACTGCCGAACGGGAAACGGCCGTCACTTCGCCGCTTTGCTTTGGAACCATCAGGGTGTCGGCAACCATATCAGCGGAAATTAGCAGCACCGGCAGAACAACGGGCAGCAGCGCTTCCCAGAGTGGAACGGGTGAGGTGAGTTCCGTTGGTTCGGCGTTCTCAAGATCGCGAGCAATCCCGCCGGTTGATTCGTCTTTGTCTTCCAGTGATGCAATCGGGACTCTCTTATCGAGGAACCGGGCAACAAAAATGCCAACGATTGCAGACGGCAACGCCACGATCGACCCAACGAGGATCATGGTTCCCATGGGGACTCCAAGTGCGATCGCCATGACTGCCGGGCCGGGAGTTGGAGGAACCAGAGTATGTGTGATGGCTCCACCCGCGGAGATGGCCAGGACATACAGCAGAAAGTTCTTCTTCGTATTGGCATACAGCGACCGTGCAAGCGGAACCAGCAGATAGAAAACGGTGTCGAAGAAAACTGGTACCGACAGCACAAATCCACTGCCCATCAATGCCCACGGAGCACGTTCTTTGCCAAGCAACTTGAGGAACGCCATCACAATGCGATCCGCCGCACCACTACGCATCATGGCTTCGCCAATCACTGCAGCGAATCCGATGAGCAATCCAATCTTGCCCGCCATGATTCCAAACTCGACGGCAACGCGTTCGAACTGTTCTTTCGGCGAGGCGGCAGCTCGCTCGACGCCTTCCGGTGGTGGAATGAACTCAGCGAGGAAGCTCACGGTAAGCGCGGCTGCGATAAGCGCGATGAACGCGTTGATTCTCAGGCCGATAATCAGCCCAAGAACGACCAAAATTCCGAAACCGACAACTAGGAATGAAGACATGTGAGCGCCAAGGGAGTAGGTGTCGAATCTTTAGGCTTGCGAGCCTCAAATCGTTTCGGATCCAAGTAGTGCACAAGCCGCTGAACCCCTGACGTCAAGTCAGGGGCGGAGGAGGGGATCTATTTTGCGTACCCGATGGATCGGGTTTCACGAAGGACCGCGACTTTGATCTCGCCGGGGTAGGTCAGTGATTCTTCGATTGCCTTCGCAATGTCCTTCGACATCTTGACGGCTTCGCGGTCGTTCACTTCAGTCGAATCAACAACGACGCGAATCTCACGACCAGCCTGAACGGCGAAAGCGTGATCAACGCCGGGGAAACCACAAGCGACCGCTTCCAGTTCTTCAAGACGTCGGACGTAGCGTTCCAGCGTTTCTCGTCTGGCTCCAGGTCGAGCGGCGGAAATCGCGTCTGCTGCTGCAACCAGAACCGTGTAGATGTATTCGGGACGAATGTCGTCGTGGTGACCGGCGGCGGCGTGGACCACTTCGTCCTTCTCGCCGTATCGCTTCAGAAGTTCAGCACCGACTGCTGGGTGGCCGCCTTCCATCTCGTGGTCAGCAGCTTTACCAAGGTCGTGCAGGAATCCGCAACGCCGGGCAAGAACTTCATCCAGCCCCAATTGCTGTGCCAGCATGCCGGTGAGGTGAGCAACCTCGACGGAGTGTTGTCGGACGTTTTGGCTGTAACTAGTTCGGAAGTGCAGTCGGCCCATGAAATGCACCAGCTTCTCATGAAGACCACGGACTCCCGCCTCTTCACAAGCTTCAATGCCGAGCTTGCGAATGTGCTCTTCCATCTCCTTGTCAGTTTCCTGAACAATCTCTTCGATACGACTCGGGTGGATTCGGCCATCCTGGATAAGCTTCGCAAGAGCCAGCTTTGCGACTTCGCGACGAACGTTGTCGAACGCCGAAACGATAACAACGCCCGGCGTGTCATCGACAATTACATCAACCCCGGTGACCTTCTCGAACGCTCGAATGTTGCGACCTTCGCGGCCAATGATCCGCCCCTTCATTTCGTCGTTCGGAATGTCGACGGTCGACACGGTGGTCTCTGAGGTGTGTTGCGATGCGTATCGCTGCACGGCCATGCCAATTATCTCGCGAGCCTGCCGGTCACATTCTTCTTTGACCTTTGACTCATGCTTCATGATGACTGCACCGATCTCTTCGCTGAGTTCTCGGTCGAGTCGGTTGAGCAGCAATTTTTTGGCTTCGTCTTTCTTGAGTTCGCTGATCTTGTAAAGCTGTTCCTGCTCTTCTTTGAGAACACGATCGAGCTCGCCTTGCTTCGTCTCCATGACTTTGGCTCGCTGAGCCAGCTTTGTCTGAGTCGCTTGCAGCATCTGCTCTTTTTTTCGGATGCCTTCGTCCTGCTCCTTCTGTTGTGCCGCTTTCTTTTCGACGTCGAGTTCTTTGTCACGAACTTTCTCGCGAAGCTGGCTGACTTCCTTATCTGCCTTTTCGCGTAACTTCAGCAAGTTCTCTTTTGCTTTGAGTTCTTCCGACTTAGCCAGATTCTCAGCGTCGATTTTTGCCTGTTTCAGAATGTCATCTCGATCCTGATACGCGCTGCCTTTCCGCAGCCGATCAAAAAAGAACCCGCCAGCAATGCCGACGATTCCGGTGATGATCGGAATCACGTAGTCCATGATTGCCCCTTTTATCGGAGGCTTCCGCAGAACGACCGTTAGAAGGGCGGACGCTGGCGGGATCGATGGAGCTGGTTCGTCAAAGCAATCTGACGTTGAACGCGCGGCGAGCGAACCAGCGCGGCGATGAGCGGTGGTGGTCCGCTACAACGTTCGTTGAGGAAGTTCATGAATGCCCAACGTCGAACCGAACAGTTGGTTCCATCCGACGGGTCGGGGCCGCGAATTCTCATGGCCGTGGGCAACGTACTCTGCGCAAACACCCGGTTCGAAAACCATTGCACCGGGATGGACGAACCGCGATCGGTCCTCAATGAAGAGGGCACCAGCAGCCCGAGCCGTTTGAGAGCGCGAGCGAGTACGAGGAACAGTGTCTCGAACACGATCAACTCCAGCGCTTCAGACGAACAACCTGTCGCAAATGCGACGTTCGACCCAACCGATTTGCGGTAGCTTACGAGTGAGTTATTTGAGTTGTGTCTGATTGATCCGGCCAAAGAATTCGACCGGATGTGGCGGATTACGGTGCATGCACCGCGGCCACAAAGCCATGGTATCACAGGAGTTTGGAGGGTCAACTTAACCACGATTGCGGCTGCGGGAGGCTTGTGTGTTGACAGGGAATTCCGCAAGATCGCGTGTCCAGTCTTTTCAGCTTGGTGAGAGATGTCTCTAGATAATCCATACGACTATCAACCGTCCGACGCGTCCACTTCCGCAGCGGGTATCGACCCAGCAGTCCATGGCATACTCGAGGAGTTGCGAATGACGCGGCCATGGGTTCGTCTCATGGGGTTCCTCGGCATTCTTGGTTCGCTACTGGCCTTCATTGCAGCCGGAGTGATGACTGTTGGCGGGCTGGCGGGTGGTGCGAACGGAGTCCCGCTGATAATCGGCGGCATTGTCTACGCACTTGTGGGTTGTCTTTACGCATACCCTTTTTGGAAGCTGCTGAATTACGCATCAGCCATTCGGCAGGCCGAAGATACTGGCGGCCTGCGTGACGTCGAGGTTGCCCTTTCTCATCAGCGTTCATTTTGGCGATTCCTGGGTATCCTGACTGCGATTGCTCTTGGCTTCTGGCTTTTATCCCTTGTGGTTCTGATGTTTTTCGGATTTGCAGTTTGAGTCGCGATATCGAATTGCCCTCGTTGTCTGGGTTCCTACAGCAACTTGAGTCCGAGCTATCGGGTCTCTCTCGCAGCGGCGAACCGCGTGGAACTACTGTTGTTGGCGTTTCCGGTGGGGCAGACAGCATCGCACTGCTTGCAGGCTTGGACGCACTCCGTGAACAAACCGGGTTGGTACCTCATGTGCTTCACGTCAACCATCAGCTGCGCGATTCGGCTGACACAGATGCGAATTTCGTTGCAGAGTTCGCTGATGAACTTGGTGTCGGCTGCGAGATTGTTCGAGCTGACGTTCGGGCGATCGCGTCAGAGCAGGGTACTGGACTTGAAGAAGCCGCTCGAAAGGTTCGCTATCGCGCCTTCATGCAGTGTGCGAAGCAGCTTGGGGCAAGCCTCGTCGCGGTCGCACACCATCAAGACGACCAGGTTGAGACGATTCTGCATCACATTATTCGTGGAACCGGACTGAAGGGGCTGGAAGGTATTCCGCGAAGTCGCGAGCTTTGTGATGGCGTGACGCTAATCCGTCCAATGCTAACTATCTCGCGTTCGACCATTCTGGACTTCATCAACGAGCAGCAACTGGGATATCGCGAAGACGAGACGAACCACGACAACGTTTTCACTCGAAACAGAATTCGAAACGAACTATTGCCGCTCATCGAGCGTGATTTCAATCCTCAAGTTCGTGAGTCACTACTCCGTTTGTCTCATCACGCGACGGATGCTCAGAAAGTGATCGACGGACAAGTTGGCGAGTTGTTGAATCGGTGCTGCGAGTGCGAAGAATCAACGGTTCGCGTGCGATGCGATCTTCTGTTGAATGTTCAACGCAGCGTCGTGCGTTCACTCATGCGAGAAGTTTGGATCCATCAGGGCTGGCCACGCCAAAAGATGGGCTTTGATGAATGGGACTCGCTGGCGGATGTGGTCGAGGGGCAGCTGACTGGCCGTGACTTGCCGGGTGGTGTGAACGTCTCACGCCGCAGAGCGATCATGACGCTGCGTCGGTCCTGAAGCTTCCCTTGGACTTCGTGTGGACGTTCATGCATCAGTCACGCGAAAATGTCCCTCACCACGCGGGCCTCTTCGACGCCCGTAAGCTTCACATCAAGGCCCTGATACTTGACGCTCAGGCGGTTGTGGTCGAGGCCAAGCATGTGCAGCATCGTGGCGTGCAGGTCGCGAACGTGGACGATGTCTTTGACTGAGTTGTAGCCAAGTTCGTCTGTCTCGCCGTAACTGGTTCCCCCTTTGATCCCGCCGCCCGCCATCCACATTGAGAAGCCTTTGATGTGGTGATCTCGACCGGCCCCGCCTTTGCCTTGGAACATTGGTGTTCGACCAAATTCGCCGCCCCAGATGATCAACGTGTCGTCTAGCATGCCTCGTTGCTTCAGGTCCTGAACCAGAGCCCACGTCGGCTGGTCGGTCAGTCCGCAGCA
>JBGCDN010000065.1:0-6420 GCA_045105495.1 Planctomycetaceae bacterium | reverse complement strand
AGCTTACGAGAAACTGGTTGACCACGACTTCGAATGGAAGATCGCCTGATCCCTGGTCGCACACGACCACGCCAAAGTAGTCGTCATGCTCTGCCGTGACGGAGCGCGACAAAACCAACTGCGAACGGCCAAGGTCCGGGCCGAACGAAGCAGTGCGAGTGTGTTTGCTTCGCTTTAGCAATTTCAGTTTGTTCACCAAGCGCCAGACGCGGATACGTCTGTCGTCTTAGATCGAATTTGCCGCCGGTAGAGCCAGTATGACCGGTACGACGCATCGCGGGACGGCTGATTTCTCAATCGCAATAGCGTCGGTCGGGCTTTGAGAGCATAATTGAGGAAGACTTTCAGGTCCCTGCTTGTGCCGATCGCGCAGTGTCGGGCCTCTGGTTTGTCCAACCACATCCGAAGCAGCGTGCTGCCGCCGATGTGATGTGGACGCAAGAAGGCCGGACGGAGGCAGCCGTACGCCGTTCACCCCTCAAGAACTTTAACTGCATCTATGTCTTCCGATCCGCAGAAAAAGAAGGCCCCCGCGAAGAAGAAAGTCACACAGCTCGGCGACTTCAAGTTGAAGAAAAAGCTGGGCGAAGGTGGCATGGGTGTCGTTTACTTGGCGAAGCAGGTTAGTCTGGACCGAACCGTCGCCGTTAAGACCCTATCTAAGAAGTTTGCCAAGCGAGAAGACTTTGTAAAACGATTCATTCGAGAAGCCCGTTCAATGGCGCGGCTCGATCATGAGAACGTGGTGAAGGTCTATGCCGTCGATAGTCAAAACGGTATCCACTACTGCGCGATCGAATACGTCGATGGCAAGAGTGCTCAGGACTGGTTGAACCACCTTGGCAAGTTCTCTGTCGGCGATGCTCTGAATATCACGTTGGCTGCTGCGACTGGCTTGAAGGCAGCGCACGACGAGGAGATGGTTCATCGGGATAACAAGCCCGATAACATTCTCATCACCAGGAAGGGTGTCACCAAAGTCGCAGACTTCGGCCTCGCCAAAGCGTTGGATGAAGATAACTCGATGACCCAAAGCGGCGCGGGTTTGGGCACGCCGCTCTACATGGCACCAGAACAAGCTCGCAGCGCGAAGCATGTCGATCATCGAAGCGATATCTACGCGCTTGGGGCGACGCTGTATCACATGGTGACCGGCGAATTGCCGTACAATGCAGAGTCAGCGCTTGAGCTGATTCTCGCCAAGGAATCCGGCAAGTTCACACCGGCACGCAAGGTGAACCCGGAAGTTCCCGAGCGATTAAGTTTGATGATCGAAAAGATGCTCGCCAAAGATCCCGAGCATCGTTATCGAAGCTGCGACGAGATCATCGCGGACCTGTCATCACTAAGTCTTGCAACTTTTGCGCTTTCGTTCATCGACGGCGCTCAACCAGCTTTGCCCGCCGCCGCCCGCGCTGGTGCGCAAACGATGGTGGCTCCGTCGACGCCAAAGGCCCCTTCCGCTCTTGGTGTGACTTCGAGGATGGTTGCTGAACGTGACGAAGCAAAGAAGCGTGTCGACAAAGTCTGGTACGTCCAGCACCGAAATGAAAAGGGAAAGAAAACTCTCACCAAGATGTCGACGGCTCAAGTGTTGACCGGTATTCGCAAAGGTGTGGTCGATGCAAAGTCCCGGATGAAGCTGGACCCAGATGCTGACTGGCAACCCGTGGCACAGTTTTCTGAATTTACCGCTGCTATCGAAAAGAGTCTCGTCAAGCAGCGGGCGAGCGAAAAGAAGAACTCGATGGCCGACTTGTACAAGCAAGTCGATAAGGCCGAACGAAATCGGCATCGCTGGCGGTTTCTTCGAAACATCAAAGAAGGTGCCGTTGGGTATGCGAGTCTGATCGTTTACCTCGTGGTTATCGCTGCGGTTCTGGCTCTCGCGTACCTCTACAGCAAAGAATTGATGGCGTGGGGCGCACAAAAACTGGAGTCTCTCGGGCTCGGTGATGGCGTTGAACGCAGCGCTCCGGAAGAACCCGGTTTGGACACCAACGGTGAATAGTCAACCACGCAGTCTTCCCGAAATTGAATCGGATATCTGGGAGCGTCTCGCTGGTTCTGTGAGTGGTGAACCCGGCGGTTGGCGACTTCCGGTGATGACAACTTCAGGCCCGCACGCTCGGACGATTGTTCTTCGAGCGGTGTCGCAGCAGGCCCGAGAACTTGTGTTTCACACAGACGTGCGTTCTCCCAAGGTTCAACAGCTTCAATCAAATTCCGCAGCCAACCTGGTGTTCTACGACACGACGTCAATGACTCAAATTGTGGTACAAGGCACTGCAAAAGTTCATACCGACGATGAACTGACGGACCGTGAATGGAACTGCACCCCCGGCTCCAGTCGCCGCGCCTATTTGGCACCGATGGCTCCGGGGCAGCGGACGACTGAGCCAAGTGTCAACTTACCACAGAGCGTCGTAGGGCGCATTCCGGATGAGTCGGAACTCGAAGCTGGCCGAACCAACTTCGCGGTTATTAGTGTCGGCGTGACTTCGATCGATTGGTTGCACTTAGATCGAGATGGGAATCTGCGAGCCTTGTTTGAGTACGATGCGGGGCAGGAATTCTCGGCAACATGGCTTGCCTGCTGAAGCTTACTTGGATCAGGATGATCGATGCCGAACCCAATCGAAGAGACTCCTGGTCAGGCTGTTCGCGACAAACTGGCGGCGGCTATTGAAGCCAATGACCTTGTCGCGGCAGAACAGCTATTGGTCGCAGTCCCGCAACTTGCGAATGCCGACCTGCGGCCAAAAGAGGATCGCAACGAGTTCACCAACGGGTTCCCATTGTTTCGAGTCTGCGCACGTGGTCTCACCGAATTTGCTGCGCTATTGCCATGATGCAGACCCAAACGCGGCGTCGGCCAACGTCGAATCTGCACCTGAGTTTGGTATGCCGCTTCATATGGCCGTGTGCGATCAGCGTTTTGAACTCGCCAATCTGCTGCTTGACTCAGGAGCCAGTGCGAATGCGTATCCCAACTGTGACAAGGCGGCAGTCGAACAAGCCTTCTACTTAGCTCAGGCCGCCGGACTGGAAGAAAACGTTTGCCGGCCGTTTTATGCGAAGTACTTGCCTGAGCGAGAGCAAGCTGAATCGCAATCGACACTCAGTTTGGTTCGTCCAGATGCACCAGAGGCAATTCAACTTTTTGCACGCCTCATGGAACTCGGCGGCCAACCACCGTTCACAGCGATTGTGCGCGGTGGGTTTCTTGATCTTGTGAAAGAGATCGTAGTTACAAGCCGTGACGAACCAGGCACCCCGCACGATCATCCCAACTCGACAGTGTTCAACAATGTCTTTGGAGCCGCTCGCTGGTATGGCTATCCGAAGTTGGTGAAGTGGTTCATGGAACAGTTTCCAACTGAATTCACTTCTGATTTGGCAATGGGAACCACTGGTGTCGCCATCGGCAGCCACAATCGTGATGGTTCCTACGCCGACTATCGAGAGATCATCGTGGCTCAGCTTGAGCGAATCGATGAGTTGGGCGAGTTGGAAATGGCTCGAAGAAATCCGGATTTCAAGCCACTCTTCCACATGGCGACCGACTTCACGTGGCACGACAACTATGGCTATCGAGCAGAGATCGCCGAGCCGGAATGCTACGTTGACCTTGCTGAGCTCTTCGTATCGTATGGGTTCAACGACATCGAGTATCGAGACCCGAAGAGTGATCACTCGCCGTTGTCGGCCGCCACGAAACGAGGGCACCACCCTGGTATCGGCACCTATATCGAATGGCTGCTCGACAAAGGGGCGGACCTACGGCTGTCGGCACCTGATGACGTGAATCCCATCGCTCTGGCAAAGGAGAAGGGCTTCGACGAAATTCTGCAGTTGTTGGAAAGTCGGCGCTGATGTGTTCGATCAAGCGGTCAGGAAAGTCAGTCGCATCGGTGTAACGTACTGGTCGTCTCGCGTAGTCTTTGAGGACCAACCAATATCAGACACGTAGTGCGGAGCGATCATGACAGATGCGGAAACCAGCGTGCGATCGCGAGTTAGTGACGAAGAATGGACTCTCAGAGTTGAGCTGGCGGCGGCCTACCGGGTGTTCGCAGTTCTCGGCTGGACTCATCTCATCCACACCCACATCACAGTCGCCGCACCGGGTGAGAACCAGTTCTTGATCAATCCGTTTGGTCTGCTGTGGGAAGAGATTACGGCCAGTTCGCTGGTGAAGGTCGATGCAGAGGGAAAGATTCTGGATCAAGGCGACACGGATTGCGGCATCAATCCTGCGGGGTTCAAAATTCACTCTGCGATTCATACTTCTGAACGAAAAGCGAAGTGGGTGGTTCACATTCACGTGCCCGAGGTGGTCGCCGTTGCCAATCTGAACCAGGGATTAATACGTGGTCTGTCGACTTATTCGATGGATCTCGGACCAATTTCGTACCACGGTTACGATCACGCGACCAACGAAGAAACCGACGTCTGTGCGAGGATGGTGTCTGACTTTGGCCCATCCAATAAGGTGCTGCTCTTAAAGAACCACGGATCTATCACCGTGGGCAACACGATGCACGAAGTGTTCTTTTTGACGTATCAACTCGTCGAAGCATGCCGCGTCCAACTGCTGACGCTCTCGTCCGCGGAAGGAGATTCGGGATACTCGGTTGTGCCTGAATCGGTTGTCGCAAAGACCTACGAAATCGTGCAGGCGAACTACACGGGCGAAGCGTTCGGCAAACTGGAATGGGAAGCCGCAAAGCGTCAGATGGAATCGAAATGTGGCACGGACTATCGATCTTGATTTGACTGATGCATCGTCATGCTTCTTAGCGAGACCGACGCTTGAAGAGACGGCCGAACAGTGTGTCCAGTTGCTGGAACTGAAGTTCAGACGACATCATTCCGGCGTTCAAATCCACGGCTGGACGTTCAGTCGATTTATCCGCTTGGTGTGCGCCTACTGACAGACATTGATCGCAGCAGCATTCTGAACTGGTTCCCGTCGAAATTTCTGTACGGGTCCGGCTGAATCGGATGGGTGTGATCGTCGGCTTGTCGGACTTGCCAGCATCTTCATCAAGCAGGTTGCTGCTTCCTCCACTACCGCTACTACTGCCTGACGAACCATCGTTGCCATCGGCACTGTCATCGCCCTGGTTGCCGTTGCTCCCGCTTCCAGAGGATGAAACTGCGATGGTGACATTGCCGTTGTTTGTGGTTCCGATGTCCTGAAACGAAACAGTGCCGGACTTGCTGCCATCGTCGTCGTCCAGCGGAGCACCTGCAATTACCCAATCACCAGAGACTCCAACAGACGCACCAAAGTAGTCGCCGCCTGATGCGTCATCTTTGAAGATTTGGTAGTCGAGTCCCCATTTGTTTGTTCCGCCCGTGTTGCGTGAATGAACCTGAAATCCACCCGCGTTTGAGCGAGCGATATCTGATTCCCGAGAACCGACCACGACCGTGTTCCCGTCAATCGCCACTGCGTAGCCAAACTGGTCGTCGTCACTTGGTTCAGCAGCTTCGAACGATTCCTGAATCGTCCAGTTCGTGCCACTCTTAGCGTATGTGTATGCCATGCCCGCGCGGGTTCGATTGTGGCGAATCGGCTTCCCGACCACGGCGTAATTGCCATCGAGATCAACGGCCGAACCGAACCAATCGAACTTGGTTCCATCGGAGGCTGATACTTTCTTGAACCGACCCCAGTTGTCGGCCCCACCATCGTCCCTGTTGTAGAAGTACGCAGAACCAGAGTCGGTCCCTTTGTCGTCGTCTTTCCGAGCACCGACAAGCAGGTTGTTGCCGTCGATGGCGACGGCGAATCCAAACTGGTCGCCACCGGCAGCGTCAGACGATTTCAACCGCTTCCGTTCGCCCCAGTTGTTGGTGCCACCGAGGTTCTTTTCGAAGATGTAAACCGACCCGCTGTTTGTGCCAGACCCATCGTCCAATCGCGCTCCGACTGCGATCGTCTCGTCGCTAATCGCGACGCTGTGACCAAACTGGTCTTTGCTGGAGTTGGCCGAACCAACCAGCTTTTGCACGAAGCCCCAGTTGTCAGTACCGCCTTCATTCTTCCGATAGACATACGCGGCGCCGTCGTTGGTGCCATTCACGTCTGCCATTCGAGCTCCGATGACAATGGTGCTGCCATCAATATCCACTGAGTAGCCGAAGCGATCTTTGGCAACCCCGTCGCCAGCCGTGAACTTCTTTATCTGAGTCCATTCGCGATCGCCTGTGCGCTTAAACAAGTAGGCCGCTCCGGCATCTGTGCCGTTCGAGTTGTCTTCAGCGTGCGCTCCTACGATTGCAAGGTCGCCGGAAATCGCGACTGTACTTCCAAACTCATCGCCAGCCTGAGTACTGGAACCGGCGTCTTTGTCCTGCTTGAAGCCAACCGTGTAGCTAAAGCTTGTTGTGCCCGAGAATCCAGAGCCT
>JBGCDN010000064.1:0-4264 GCA_045105495.1 Planctomycetaceae bacterium | reverse complement strand
GTTCTCACCCAGTGAACATCCTGGCTGTAGTAGGCTGCAAACCACTCAGCAACTGTCTTCGTCCACCCATCAACCGGCGGCTTCCCAAGACATCGAAACGCCGTCGAAGACTCACGAACCACAACCACCGTATCCGCGCAGATCACAACGGTGTCTTCACTAAGCCGATCTGAAACGGCCTCTTGCTTTCGTCGCACATTTTCCCTCAATCCGATGTCGATATCCTTTGACGACATCGGCTCGCTCAACGAAAGCTCATCACAGTCTGGCGTGATGACTTCGATGCAACTCTCATCGATCAACATCGAGAGTAACTGCAACCGCCGAGGGGAACCCGACCCCAGTACCACGCGTTTGGAATTCGTCTGCATTTGCTTGCTTGCGACTAAGGATTCCGGAGCTTGTCTTTGAAGATCTTGCGAATTTTCTTCACCTTGGATGGGATGTTGTAGAGACAGTATCGATCCGTGGGATTCTTATCGAAGTAGTCCTGATGCTTTTCCATCGCCGGAATAAAGAACGAGAACTTGCTGACCTCGGTAACAATCGGATCTGGAAACGCTTCCGCCGCTGTCAGTTCTTCAATCGCCTTTTCAGCAAGCTGCTTCTGCTGCTCATCGTGGTAAAAGATTGCCGACCGATACTGTGTTCCAACATCCGCTCCCTGCCGATTGAGCGTCGTCGGGTTGTGAGTCAGGAAAAACGCCTGCAGCAGTTCTGCGTAAGAAACTTTCGACGGGTCGTACTCAACGTGAACCACTTCAGCGTGACCTGTCGTCCCTTCACAAACCTCTCGATATGTCACGTCTTTGCTTTGACCGCCGGAGAATCCGGAGACAACGGAATGGATCCCGTTCAACTCCTGAAAAACAGCCTCAGTACACCAGTAGCACCCGTTCCCGAAGGTCGCGATCGCCTTGGCCGATGATCCACTGCCGGCCTTCGATGCATCGGCAGATGCGTCACCCTGCGCGGCCTGAATGTCGCCGTTTTTCGTTGCAGGCTTTTCCGTTTCGGACGAACTCGTTCCCGATGCATCATCCGCCGGACCTTCGTCGAGGTTCGCAAGAGCATCGACCGCTTTTTGATTTGGAACGCCGGAATCCGCGTCCTGACAGCCAGACATCAGGCCCAGACCGATGCATGCCATGATGAAGAAGAGACTCTTGTGATTGTTCATCGACCTTAACTCCTATCGCTTTCCTTCGCCTCGATTCGGCGATTGATCTTTTCGGCGAGCTGCCGCAGTGAACCTTGATAGTCGGCCAATCCGGCTCCGGAATTCTGTCGAGGAATCAGAACCAGATCGAGACCAACAGGTAGTTCGTGCTGACTTAAACGAAATGCCTCTCTTAGCAGACGCTTGATCCTCGAACGTCTTACGGCGTTCCCGTGCTTCTTCGAAACACTCAAGCCAATTCGCGACAACGAAAGTCCGTTGCGAACGCCAAAGACCAGCAAGTGCTGATCACCGGCCCTCTGCTTGTGATCATAGGCTCGGGCAAAGTCAGCCCCCGACCGAATTCGCTGCTCTCGCGTGAATCGATAGTTCACACCCACAATCCATCTCGAGGAGAACCATCCTCCAGTTCGGCAAGCTGCTGATACAAGTTAACTTGTTCCTCGGAGAGTTCCGCCGGCAGCACGACCTTCACGACAACAAGCTCGTCGCCCTGCTTACCGGTTCTCGCATCCGTGATGCCTTTGCCTCGCAATCGCAACCGAGCACCACTGGATGTCCCGGCGGGAACCGTCAAAAGCAATTCGCCTTCGTCCAATGTCGGCACCTCGACTTTGGCCCCCAAAGCCGCTTCAGCTGGAGTCACCGGAACCTCAACAACAAGGTTATTGCCTTCACGCTTGAACCACGGGTGGCTTGCAACTTTGATCACCACCATCAGGTTCCCTGACTTACCGCCGTGATGACCAGGCTGTCCCTGGCCGCTAAGCCGAATCATTTGTCCGTCGCTGACCCCGGCCGGCACCTTGACACTCAGACGATCACGCTCACTCCCCCGAGTCACCGTGATTTCGTGCTCACCCCCCTTTATCGCTACATGAAAGGGAACCGTGATTTCTGCGCGGATATCCTGACCATTTTGAGCTCGCGGACGACGTTGCTGCGTTTGACCAAAACCGCCCCCACCGAACGGATTGCCACCACCGCCGCCGCCAAAAAGTCCTCCGAACAAATCTTCCATGTCAAACGAACCGCCCGCACCACCAAACGGGTTCGGACCACCACCTCCGCCGGGCCCTCCGGAGCCGAACACACGACCATATTGATCGTACTGCTGACGTTTCTTTTCATCGCCCAGGACAGCGTAGGCTTCCTGGATCTCTTTGAATTTCCTGGCTGCGGCAGCATCGTCCGGCTTCACATCCGGATGATATTCGCGCGCGAGTTTTTTATAGGCGCGGCGAATTTCTTCCTTCTTCGCACCTTTTGAAACGCCGAGTGTTGCGTAATAGTCTTCAGCCATAATTCTTCACAGTGTCACGGACCAAGCCTGATTCTACGCAGACCGCTGTGCCTCTTGAAGTGGTTGAGTCGCCTGAGTTCGCGAAGTTGGTGGCCGCTTGCCCCAAATGCTGTAGAAACCCACAATACGGTTCCAGAATAAAATCTCAGACAACATCTTATAGGAATGATCCATGCAAAAACTGACTCTTGTCATTGCTGCCCTCGCATTGGCGTCTGTCGCGATGACTCCACTGACCAACGCAATCAGTGCTCCCGCGCCGACCCCGGCTCCACTACCACACTGTGAAGTGCCATGCGGCATTTACGCTGATCAGCATCGATTTGAAGAGATGCTGGAAGACACCGCCACAATCACCAAGGCGATTACACAAATCAACGAACTCGCAGGCAAGAATGATGGACAGTCCGTCAACCAGACAGTTCGCTGGGTGACCACCAAGGAAGACCACGCAACCAACACGCAACACATTGTTGCCCAGTACTTCCTGACTCAGCGAATCAAGGCCGACAAACCTCGATACGCTGAACAGCTTGCATCAGCGCACGGTGTCATGGTCGCTGCGATGAAGTGCAAGCAGGGAACCAATCCTGAATCCGGAGCCGCACTCAAAACCGCAATTCTCAAGTTGCACAAAGCGTACACTGGCGAAGAACACAAGCCACACACGCACAAGTAAGTGTCACTCCATCGTTTAGACGCGATGGTGTATGAAGAAGCAAAACCCGGGCATGGTCATAAACCTTGCCCGGGTTTCTTTTTGCTATTTCAATCCGACGTTGGCAGCGATTCGCTACTTCAGCAATTCCGCCACGGTATCGCGTTCTTCGCGAAGCTCGGCAACCGTCGCCTGGATCTTCTCTTGAGCGAACTCGTTGTGCTCGCGACCTTGAACGATGCTCCAACTGTTGCCATCGCTGGTTAGTGGGAAGCTGCTAATCAATCCTTCGTCAACGCCGTAGCTTCCGTCACTGCAAACCGCAGCACTGAAGGTTTCGCCTTCTGGTGTCGGGGTCACAATTGCTTTCATGTTGTCGATGATCGCATTGGCTGCTGACGCAGCACTGGAAGAACCACGCGCTTCAATAATTGCGGCACCACGCTTTTGCACGGTTGTGATGAAATCGTTTTGAAGCCAGTTCGTGTCAGTAATGACTTCCGGGGCAGCTTTGCCACCGATGGTTGCGTTGTAGAAGTCAGGATACTGAGTTGCTGAGTGGTTGCCCCAGATCGTCATGTTCTTCACATCAGCGACAGCAGAACCAGACTTGGCTGCCAGCTGTGACTTGGCTCGATTCTGATCAAGCATGGTCATCGCGTACCAACGATCCTTAGGAATATCCTTGGCGCTGTTCATTGCAATCAAACAGTTCGTGTTGCATGGATTTCCAACAACCAGAACACGAACATCAGAAGCTGCTGCTTCCTGAATCGCCTGACCGGTACCAGTGAAGATTGGACCATTCTTTAGAATCAGATCCTTCCGCAACATGCCCTTACCACGCGGGATACTGCCAACACACAGGATAAAGTTGCAGTCACGGAAACCGTCAGCCATGTGATCGGTGTCAGACTTCACGACCCCAGCGAGCGTCGGGAAGGCACAGTCGTCGAGTTCCATATGAACGCCATCCAGCGCGTTCATGGCTGGTGGAATTTCGACAAAGTGCAGGATCACCGGCTGATCTGGCCCGAAAACCTGACCAGACGCAATGCGGAAAACAAGGGCATAACCGATCTGGCCAGCAGCGCCGGTCACAGCAACACGGATAGGAGCAGTC
>JBGCDN010000063.1:0-4617 GCA_045105495.1 Planctomycetaceae bacterium | reverse complement strand
GCTGGCAGTTACGCAGCCCTCGGTCGCAGCGCAGAGGCCGTCCGAGCGCAGAAGCAAGCCTACGACATAACACGAAAGATTGTTCCGAATGGAGTTGCTGAACGATACCTGTATGCCCGGGGCCTGGGAGTCGTTCTGAGTGACACCGCCAATAAGTCTGAAGCGGCTCGATATCTGAACGAAGCTCTGACTGGACTCGTTCGGCTGGAGGGCGAGAAAAGCGAAGTAGTGGCCGACATCCGTTCTCGACTATCGACGCTAAATGTTCGTTCGCCGGATATGAATGTCGCAGACAAGGGTTCAGATCGGTCTGGTCCGGCAAACGAAAGTAGTTCGAACGGAACCGGCACAACGGACTTCATGCTTTACATCCTGCGAAGCACGCCACTGAAGGCGGGTAGCAAAGTGCTGACGCGAGTCTCTGCTGGAACCAAGCTTTGGAGTCTGGAGCGCAAGGGCGATTGGCATCGAGTACGGCTTCCCGACAAGCCGGGATTCGGTTGGGTTCACAATGCGACCGTCGAGCCACTACAGGATCGGCTTGGTCTTCAGCGCGTAATGCAGGCTCTTGCGCAGATCGAGTCTGAAACAGATCGATTGCGGGCAGTCCAGAATGCTCAAGTCGCAATGACCGCAATCCATACCGCACAGGAAGCTGGTAATGCTGGCGACTACCGAACGCTAATCGCAGAACTCGAAAAGGCTCTCCCTGCATTTGATTCCGCTCTGGGAGGAAACAACTTTGCCAGCGCGACGGCGCGAACTCAGTTGGCTAATGGCTATTTACTTGATGAGAAATTCCTCAAGGCACGGAGAGCGTTGGAGGACAATTTGCCTCTGCAACGCGAGGTGATGGGAGAAAACCATTTTGCTGTCGCGAACACGCTGTTCCAGCTTTCTACGCTCCTGCAGGGACTGGGAGACCTCGATACGGCTCATCGACATACAGAAGAGGCGTTGAGAATTTGTCTGGCCTCCTTCGGACCGAAGGACAGACGCACCGTCGATACGCGATTGCAGCTGGGAAACACTCTCTCGACTCTGGGGCAATACCAAGAAGCGTTGAAGCAGTTGGACATCGTCGCCAACCAATCCGAGTTCCCAGAATTCGGCCAGACCGCTCAGATCGCGATTGCTCAGCTCGAACAGAATCGTGACAAGCCGCAGAGAGCAAAATCGCTCCTCGATCGTGTGGTACCCAAGATCACGGAAACAGCGAACCAGCAGCAGACCGCGTATCTCAACGCAGTACGGGCAAATGTCGAAATGGATTTGGCGAACCCGGACAAAGCTCGTGAACTTGCGATCGAAGCTGATCAGTTGATGCGAGAAGCCGGGTCGACAAACCGGTTGTTCATCGCGAAAAACCAAGCACTCATCTCGATGGCCTCGTTCATGACCGGCAAGGTAGAAGAGGCTCTTTCATCTGCCAAACAGGCACTGGAAGGGACTGGTCAGGTTGTCGGTCCAGATCATCATTCCGCCGCGCAGGTGCGACACGTGTTGGCCGGCGCACTGGCTGCGAATGGAAGAACCGCCGAAGCAGCAACCGAATTCGATCGCGCTCGCCGAGCGATTCACAACTACTGCGTTCGCGCACTTGTCGACTTGACGCCACAGCAGCAGATTGCCTTCCTGCAGTCCAGCGACGAATCGTTCCTGGCCGCAAGCCTCACTCTGGCAATGCGCGATCCTGCTCATGCAGAAGCTTCGGCGACATGGTTGTTGAACGGGAAGAACCTTGCACATGAAATTGCGTCGCGTTCAAGTCGAGCCAGCCGGTTAATCAAGTCGGATCGAGATCGGCAGACCTTCACCGCCTGGTCGGATGTAAGACGACGTCTCGCAATTTTGCCATCGTCTACTGAAGAGAAGTCGCAGACGAGATTGCGTGAACAGGAACGGCAACGGCTTAGCAACGAAGAAGCGAGGCTGTTCTCTTCGCTTCCGAAGGCTGTCCAAACTGACATTCTCGAACAACAAGCCGAGTGGGTGACTTGCGAAGAGATCCGGAATCGGATTCCGAAAGACGAAACGTTGGTCGAAATCATCCGTATGGTTCCCGGCAAGTTCGATACGGCAAGGAGCATCGCCCGAGCACGGAAAGCGCTTGCGAAGGGGCGTTCGGCCACCGAACACTACATCGCGTGGATCATTCCACCGGCGGGAGATGGACAGGTCAAGTTAGTCGATCTTGGGCTGGCCGATCGGATTGACGAAGCCGTACTGGTGGCTCGCGATGCCACAGTGGCCCCTTTCAAGACAAGCGAAGAAGAACCCGTTTCGCTGATCGATCGAGTCGGCGAAGCAGAGGCAACCAAACAGACGTTGGACGCCTACAAGCCTCTCACGAAATCGGTTTGGAACCCGATTGTGAAAGAACTCGGCGGACGACCAAACGTCTGCCTCAGTCCTGACGGAAACCTCTGGCTGATTCCATGGACAGCGCTGCCCCTCGATAACGAGAAGCTGCTGATTGAAGAACACGCCGTGCGTCTTTCAGTGAGTGGCCGCTATCTGAAGAAGGATGGTCAGCTCAAGCCAACGGGTACTCAACCTGTCATCATTGCGAACCCAGACTACGAAGCGACGACAACCGATATCCTGCAGGCTGCTCGTCAATTGGTTGGCCCGGTTGTTGACCGTCTTGCGAGGTTCCTGCCGGCTGTGCCCGCCATTGAATTCAAGGAACCGTTCGACGAGCTTCCGGGTACCGCCAGCGAAGCTGTTGAAGTTCGTGAATTTGTAAAACGCTACTCCAACAAGGTCCCGCGAATTTTGGTTCAGGCTCAAGCGTCTGAGGTCATGTTCAAGAACCTCAGTCAGCCCGACGCATTGTTTATCGGAACGCATGGGTTCTTCCGAGAGGACACCACGGAAGATAACGAGGCGATCGAAGGTAGCCGATCGGTCAGCATTAGTGCGTCGCAGGCGATCGATACGAATCCGTTACTTCGGTGCGGCCTGGTTTTAGCTGGCGGCAACCGTGGTGCAGAATCCGGTTTCAACGACGGCATCTTGACAGGCGAAGAAATCGTCAGCACGGACCTTCGCGGCTGCCGATTGGTTGTTCTCAGCGCATGTGAAACGGGTATTGGTCGCGTTCAAAATGGTCAGGGAGTCTCCGGACTAAGGCAGTCGTTTGAACTCGCCGGAGCCGACTCGGTAATGTCTACGCTGTGGAGTATCAACGACACTGAGACGGCTCGGTTGATGCCGCTGTTCTTCAAGAACCTGGCAGACGGAACCAACAAAGCCGAAGCTCTGCGCCAGGCACAGTTGGAACGCATCAAAGCTCGACAGAACCGCGAAGGCGCAGCGCATCCATTCTATTGGGCCGCATTCACTCTGTCCGGCCAGAGGTAGAACCATTCCAACGCGTCAGCAAAAAGGAATTGGCAGCCAGTCCTTCAACAACGACCGAGCTACTAAATAGGTCCACGGCCAAATGGGAGTGCTGAAGCCGCTTCGACGTCGATCTGGTGGAATGAGTTGCGGAGCAACGGCAGACGATAGCCTCGGACTTCAGTCCGAGGTCACTGGTCTGGCAACGGGGAAGTCGCGGAGCGACGACAGGTGAATCCACGCCGTAACACCTGTCGCCGCTCTGCGGCTCTGAAGAGTCCATTGAACAATACCCTCGGGGAACAAAGTCCGAGGCTATCGCATGACGTCGCTCCGCGACTGCAATCGGTGCACGCCCACGTCCGTGTGGTTAGATTTAGCAAGTTCTCCGCCGCCCAGCGCCTTCCTAATAGAAGTTGCGTGGCGTGTGTTCTGTAAATCACCAGCTGCACTTGGTAGTCAGGCCGCAGAGCTTCAGGCTGAGGCAACTAGGCTCGGAGATTTGATCGACGAGCGAGGCACCGGTCCAATGATTGTGTCTAGCACGGAATACGTATTGGATGAACAAGCTGTAGAAGAAGGTTGACTCAGGCCCCTCCCAAAGTCACGAAGCGGGAACCAAACTAATGGAGTTCGCAAACTTCGAACAGATTTCTGTTGGCCGCCTGCAGATTGAGTTGGAGATAGAACGGTTAGGGCCCCGCCACCTGGATACGATGGAAAGTCTAACCGCTCACCGAAACGCCGCGTTGTAGTACCTCGGATGGATCGCATTGCGTCGCGGAGAGTTTAACGGCATTGATGGAGGTGTTTTCGGCGGCTGGTATTGACGTGCAGAGCGACTTTATCGAGGAACCCAGCATTTTGGCCAAGACGGTGACGTTTATCACCGAGCTGACCCGGCCGATCGTTGATCATCCACTAAACTGAAACTCTCCGACACTCTGTAAAGGTCAGCCAGAAATGTAGCCGCCCTAGGCCCTCCGCCGGCTCGTCGCAAAGCGACGACTACGCGCGGCCTGTCTGCCCTGGTCCTGAGCAGGTTCCATTTCAGACCAATGCGATCCACCGGAACTCCGCGTCTGACATTTATCGATAGACACAGCACTAGTTTCACTATTGCGATACACCGACATCGGGTGCAAAATTCGACAGTGGCACAGGAGCAGTAACGTGAAACGGCAAATCCTCACCCGACGAACTCTGCTCAAAGGTGCGGCGTCAGTCACCGTTGGACTTCCTTTGCTGGAAGAGATGATGCTCTCCACGGCA
>JBGCDN010000062.1:0-5218 GCA_045105495.1 Planctomycetaceae bacterium | reverse complement strand
CGCTCGTACGGGGCCGAATGGGGTTCCTTTTGAAATTGCAGCAAAGCAGTTTCACATCACGTACATGATTGGAAACGACCAGCCGCGATTTCAGTCGCCAGATCGCATTCGATCGGCCAGCATGGCCACGGGTTATCGGTTCCGAGTGACATCAGCCACGTTGAACGCTGACCATATCCGCTTGGTCGTCACCAACGAAGGCGTCGCACCGATTTACAGAGACGCTTGGTTTGCGGCAGGAATGACGCGATCAGAAACGTCACTCAAAGGTTTGCTGCCCGGTGAAACTCGTGAGTGTTTGATTTCTGGTGCGGACGAAGCGGCCGCTCAGCAAATTACGATTCAAAGCGATTCCATCCTGCCGACGCAGTCAATCCAATACGAAGCGAACCTAAAGTAGGCTGCGGCCAAGCGAAACGCCGTTCTGATACGACACCGACAATGACCCAAAGCCCACACGATGAACCCAGAAGCCAAACGAATAACCATCCACCTGCTACCACCAGCAGACGGACTCCCAGCTGATTCGCACCTCGCCGTAATCGTGGACGTATTACGCGCGTCGACAACCATTGCATCGAGTCTTGTCGCTGGAGCAAAAGCGGTCGTCCCATGTCTTACCGTTGAAGATGCGAGGTCTGTGGCCACAAAGCATGGTGCACTACTTGGTGGCGAACGCGGCGGCATCAAGCTTGATGGATTCGACTTCGGAAATTCGCCGACCGAATACACTGCAGATGCGGTTGCCGGAAAGATAATCGCATTCACAACAACCAACGGTACCCGCGCGCTTATGCAATCGCGGAACGCGGCGGAAATTGTGATTGGGGCGTTCGTCAACCTGACGGCGGTTGCTGAGAAGTGTCTGGCTACCGATGCCGATTTGCACATCGTTTGTGCAGGGACAGATGGAGTGATCTCGGCAGAAGATGTTCTGTTTGCAGGACTGCTGGCGTACAGACTCTGCTGTTCTGGTCGCTTCCAACCGGCAAATGATGCCACTCAGATCGCAATGGACTTTTCTGTTGCGAACGCCGAAAATCCGCCGCGTCTATTGGAAGCGATTCGCCGATCACAAGGCGGTCGGAACCTGATTAAGCTTGGCTGCGATTCGGATATCGAATTCGCAGCGAACATCGATCGGTTCGACACTGTCCCGTCCTACGACGCCGATGCTGGAGAGATCCGTTAAGGCTGAAGCTTGTCTTGGATGGGTCGCTGCAGATTTGTGTCTTATTGCTTCCGGTTCGCAATCCGTTCCGGATGAACCCTTCAGGCCCGCACACCAACGGGTCTACTTCAAACCGACGGCCGACCAACCAAGTCGGAACGTCACGAAAGAAAACCATGTCAGACAAGTCGATGGAAGAAATTGTTGCTCTGTGCAAACGCCGAGGCATCATTTTTCAGAGTTCAGAAATCTATGGCGGCGTCCAGGGACTTTGGGACTACGGCCCGCTGGGTACCGAGTTGAAGCGGAACGTTCGCAACGCGTGGTACGACGACATGGTGTCGATGCACGACGATATCTCCGCCCCCGAAGGCGCGCCGAGTGCGTTTTCGATGGTTGGCGTTGAAACGTCTATCATCATGCATCCGCGCGTCTGGAAAAGCAGCGGCCACTACGACTTGTTCCACGACATGATGATCGACTGCAAAGAATGTCGTTCGCGCTTCCGCGCTGACCATGTTCGTGTTGCCTGCGCTTTTACCGACAAGCCTGTTCGCTGCATGGCGTTTGTCCCAGGGAACGAAAAGACAGAACTCTCAAAGACGAAACGTGGCAAGCTGGAAAAAGCCGCCAAGGACGGCGAAGTTCGTGACATGGATCTCGTTGGCTACGCCGCAGCATTGGCGGAGGCAGGCCTGGAGCCAGAAGAGAATCTCGAACCGCGTTGTCCTTGTTGTAGCGGTGAACTGACCGATCCTCGCGAGTTCAACTTAATGTTCAAGACCACGCTCGGTGCCCTTGGTGGCGACGGCGATGCTGCATTCCTGAGACCAGAAACGGCGCAGGGGATGTTCGTGAACTTCAAGAACGTCATGGACAGTTCACGCGTGAAGTTCCCGTTCGGGATTGCCCAAATTGGTAAGAGTTTCCGCAACGAAATTACTCCGCGCAACTTCATCTTCCGATCGCGCGAGTTCGAACAGATGGAGATGGAATTCTTCTGCCATCCGGATGACTCACCCGCCTGGTACCAGTACTGGCGCGATCGTCGATACAAGTGGTACACCGATCTTGGCATTCCCGAAGCTGCACTCATTCTGCGCGATCACGCCGATGAAGAACTCGCCCACTATTCAGTCGGAACCGCTGACATTGAATACGCGTTCCCGTTCATGTCAGCCGGCGAATACGGCGAACTAGAGGGCGTCGCTCATCGTGGTGACTTCGACCTGCGTTCGCACGCAGAAGGAAAGCTCTGCAAGAACGAAGCCGGCGAGCTTGTTGTCGAACTCGGTGAAGACGGTAAGCCGAAGTACAAGGGCAGCGGCAAAGACCTGACCTACTTCAACGACCAAACGCGCGAACGGTTCGTGCCACATGTTATTGAACCTGCCGCCGGTGCTGACCGAGCGACACTGGCGTTTATCTGCGAGGCGTACCACGTCGACGAACAGCCGGACGATAAGGGCAAGATGCAGAAGCGAACCGTCATGCGGTTCCATCCGAAGCTGGCTCCGATCAAGGCTGCTGTCTTCCCGCTGATCAAGAAGGAAGGCATGCCAGAGAAAGCCGCTGAGTTGTACCGATCTCTCAAGCGAGCTGGTGTGGCGTCGTTCTACGATCAGCAGGGAGCGATTGGGCGTCGATACCGTCGTCAGGATGAAGTGGGAACACCTTGGTGTATCACGATCGATGGCGACACTATGTCAGACGGAACCGTCACGATCCGCGATCGCGATTCCCTGGAGCAGGAAAAGGTTCCATTCGACGAAGTCGTCAACCACCTGACAGAACGGCTGAGATAGCCGTCGCCGATATTCGGGTTCTGCTGGCGTACTCGCAAAGTACGGCCAGCAGTGTCCGAAGAACTGGCCGCACGTTCCGCACCGACTAATCGATGCGGCTCTGAAATCAGCGTCGCTCCGCTGGCATGCGCGGAATTTCGCAACTCCGGGTTGCATCCGGAACGCGCTGATTACACGATGGCGGCGCCGGGTATTCAAACTTGGTGGCGACACACCTCTCCATAATCGATTCGCAACGCAATGGCTGTACTTCTTCAAATCAAAGACGCCCAAAAGAGCTACGGCGACCAGGACCTTCTGGACAACGCGTCAGTCACCATTACCGACAACACGAAGGTCGGTTTTGTTGGGCGAAACGGAGCCGGGAAATCAACGCTACTTCGCGTCATTATGGGTGACGAAGATCTCGATTCCGGTGAGGTCATCTTCCATCCAAGTTTGCGAATTGGTTACCTCCGCCAGCACAACCCGTTCGAGCCGGGTGAGACGGCAATGGAATTCCTGCTCCGCGACAGCGGCGCGCCGGAGTGGAAGTGTGGCGATGTGGCCGGCGACTTCGAAATCAAAGGCGACTACTTATTCGGCCCGGTGTCAGAACTTTCCGGTGGTTGGCAAACCCGCGTAAAACTCGCAGCGCTACTGCTGCACGAACCGAACCTGCTTCTGCTGGACGAGCCGACCAACTTCCTTGACCTGCGAACTCAGATTCTGCTGGAGAACTTCCTGAAGCGATTCAGCGAAGCATGTCTCATCGTCTCGCACGATCGCGATTTTCTCCGCGCAACGTGTGATAGCACGTTGGAGTTGTCACGCGGTAAGCTCCAGATGTTTCCCAACAAGATTGATCGCTATCTAGAGTTTGTTGAGGAACGCAAAGAACACGACGAACGCGTAAATGCAGCCGTTGTTGCTAAACAAAAGCAGCTTCAAAAGTTCATCGACAAGAATCGTGCCAACGCGAACACTGCGGCGCAAGCACGCAATAAAGCGAAACAGCTTGATCGTCTGCAAACGATTGAGATTACTGGTGCTGAACCGACTGCCTACATCAGAGCACCCAAGGTCGAACCTCGACATGGTCCTGCTGTGCGGTGTATCGATTTGTCGATCGGCTACCCCGATCACACGGTGGCGGAACGGATTAACGTCGAGATCGAACACGGCGACCGTGCGGCAGTCATGGGAGACAACGGGCAGGGCAAGACGACGTTCCTCAGGACGATCGTAGATTCGTTGGAACCAGTCAGCGGCGAAGTCAAATGGGGCTATGGCTGCAACATCGGCGTGTACGCTCAACACGTCTACAGCACGCTTCCTGAAGACCAAACGATTCTGGACTTCCTGGAATACAACTCCACGCCAGACGTCACAACCCAGGATTGTCTGAACCTGTGCGGCGCGTTGTTGTTCCGTGGGAGCCATGTCAAAAAGAAGATCGGTGTTCTATCTGGGGGCGAGCGAGCCCGCGTATGTATGGCCGGTCTGCTGTTGGGCGACTACAACATTTTGATTCTGGACGAACCAGGCAACCACCTGGACGTCGATACCGTCGAAGCCCTCGCCGTCGCGCTTGAGGAATACAAGGGGACGGTCATTCTGACCAGTCACGATCGTCACTTCACGCGGCGTGTTGCCACGTCAATCATCGAAGTTCGTGACGGCAACGTCCAAAACTACGGAACAGATTACGACGCCTATGTCTGGTCGGTGAACAACCAGATTGAAGCCGGTGAACGCGAACGTTCTCAAGGCATGGCAAAGGCACCCGCCAACAAAGCTCCGGCCGCTTCTCAACGCCTCAGCAACAAAGACGAACGCGCGGTTCGAAAAGAAGTCAGCAAGCTGGAAAAGAAGATCGCCCGGCTGGATACCGAGAAAAAAGAGCTCAACGAGAAGATGCTCAACACTACCGACGCCGCAGAAGCGATGAAGATTCACACCGAACTGAAATCCATTACCACCGACCTAACCGAAGCCGAAGAACTCTGGCTCGAACTCCAGGAAAAGCTCGCCTAGGCAACGTTCCGTTGCATCGGTGTGTAGCTGCGGCGTTGGGATGTTGTTGTCGGTAAGTTCATCGCCGCGAGTGCGAGTTTTGGGCATGTGTCTTTGGCCGCTGAGCGGATGCACTTGGTACTAATTTTGTTCTGATATGTTCTTTTCGTCTTCACCTTCGACGATTTTGAACACGATGGCAGCCAGAACACCGCCGACGAAGTTGGCCGCGAGGTAAATCCAGATC
>JBGCDN010000061.1:0-3899 GCA_045105495.1 Planctomycetaceae bacterium | reverse complement strand
GAGTGCGCCGTCTGTGATCGGAGAGAACCTTCTGGTTCGATTCGACTCGACGCTGTGCTGCTATCGGTTCTCTCCATCTGGCTCCGCCGGTAGTTTGCGGAATCGGATTGCTCGTGAAGAACCTCGGCTCCACAAGCTGATGGCACCACTCACACCTCAGGTGGATCCAGTCGACGCAATCTTCACTGCCTTTGAGAACGATGGCCAGCAAGCCGCGCTGAAGGTTTACGCAGACTTGCGACAACAGAAAAAGCTCACAGACTTGCAACGGATCGCGATTGCAGAGGCAGCCTATCAGCAAGGAATGAAAGACGTTGCGATGCTGGTGATGAAGCACGCTCAACGTGATCTTCCAAAGTCGAAGGCAATTCAGCAGAAGATGAAACAATGGACAGGTGGCTAACGAACGCTGATCGAAGCAACTGACGCCCAATTCGATACGTGGTCTCACAGCCGATGCACGACATGACTCCCGAAGAATTCACGAAACTGCAAGAGCGTTTTCTTGAACTGAGAGATCTGAATTCAGAAGAACGTCATGAACGTCTCGCAGACATCGAGAGGGGCTCGCCAAATTTAGCGAACTCGCTTCGCGACCTACTCGCAGCTGCAACAAGCTCTGCGTCATTTTTAGATCAGCCAATTGCGTCTTTGACCAAACCAACCAAACCTGGTTCCGGTTCGGAGGTCGAACAAACACGCGAGTTCAAGACGTTTGCAGAGAATCCGGACATCCCGGAGACGATCGGGCCCTACCGCATACTCCAACAGATTGGCGAAGGCGGTCATGGCATTGTCTTCATGGCCGAACAGCGAGAACCGATTCGGCGGAAGGTTGCACTGAAGCTCATCAAACCGGGTATGGAATCAAAGATGATTCTCGCCAGGTTCGAAGCCGAACGGCAAGCTCTCGCCCTGATGAAGCATCCGTCGATCGCAAACGTGATCGATGCAGGAACCAGCGATTCGGGTAGCCCGTACTTTGTGATGGAACTGGTTCACGGGGCTCCACTGGATCAGTTCTGTCAGGAAAACGAGCTCGATCTTGTCGAAACACTACGGCTGTTTCAGAAAGTTTGCGACGCAATCCACCACGCGCATCGGAAGGGTGTTATTCATCGCGACATCAAGCCCGCCAATGTCCTCGTCACGGTCGACTCGGGTCAGCCACTGCCGAAGGTTATCGACTTCGGTATCGCCAAAGCGATGAACCTAACGCTTACGGCTAAGACTGTCTTCACAGAGTACGGCCAGATTATTGGAACGCTGGAATACATGAGTCCTGAACAAGCCATGATGTCTCAGGATGAAGGCGATGTTCGCAGCGATGTGTATTCACTTGGTGTGCTGCTCTACGTCCTGCTGACCGGTTCTCCTCCAATCAGCAAGCAACAGCTTATGGAGCGTGGGCTGTTCGAGTTGAAGAGAACCCTCAACGACATTCGTCCCCAAACACCAAGCCTGCGACTCACCACTCGACACGAACCTCGAACATGGCGTCAACAACAATCAGAAGTAGAGAACCGGCTTTGGTCGAACCGTCTGAAAGGCGACCTCGACTGGATCACCATGAAGGCTTTGGAGAAAGACCAGAATCAGCGTTATGACTCCGCCAAGGCACTGTCGTTGGATATTGATAACTTCCTCACCGGCAACGAAGTCATCGCGCGGCCACCCAGCCTTGGGTACAAAATTTCGCGGTGGATGGTGCGCCATCGAGTCGCCACGAGCATCATCGGTGGGTTGATTCTATCGGCGATCACGTCGTTCGCAGCGATTAGTTGGGGCTACTACAAGTCGCAGCAGAACCTTGCCACGGTTCGCGAGGGCCAGAGGTTGATTGCTGAAAAGGCGACTCAGCTGGAAGCTTCACTTAAAGACGCAGCTGTAGAACGCCGTCGAGCCAATTACAGTGCTCGCAGTCTGGCGTCGAAACTGAAGCGAGGACTTCTGGAATCGGCGTGGCGACATGCCCGCGACGGCGATGGCGACACGGCATTCGAACAGCTACAGCAGGTCTCCGTCAGCGAGCGTGGGTTTGCATGGCAGTTCGTGGACAGCGTGCGACAGCAGCTTAACTCGCCACCCGTGCGTCACGAGAGTTGTGGGCCAATCCGAAAAATGGCCGTTCATGCAGCGTCAGCAAAACTGGCCGTCATCAACACAGAATCCGAGTTAGAACTCTGGGACGTGCCGACTCGACAGCAACTCTCCACCACCAAGTTAGAACCAGCGCTTTACGACTGCCTCGAATTCGATTCGGACGGCGAAGTGTTGCTGGTGGGCGCGAATGGCTGGTTAAGAACAATCCGAATTAAAGATCAGTCCGCCAGCGACAAGCTTGTTCACGGGCTCGGAGGCCTACGTGACGCCGCTTTCGATCGGAAGCAAAACGTTTGGTTCGTAACGACGGGAGCCAACTACGTCCTGAAGGTCGACCGGTTCGCTCAGGCGATATCAAAATCAGTTCGGCTACCCAAACGAGCCAATACCATCTACGTCTCGCCCAATTCTGAGCAGTTGATCGTTGCGGCCTTAGATGGAACAGCGTTCTTACTCTCCCCCAACGAACTCGCGACCGAGGCTATCCTATCCGGCGCGAAAGCCGAGCTCGTATGCTTCAGCAGGTTCAAAGAGGAACTGGTGGCAATAGACGCTTTGGGGAACGGCTACCTAACAACCCGGAAGCCAGATGACGAAACCATCACACTTGTGCCTGACTACGTGAGTAACGAAACAGCACACAGTCTGGCAGCTGCATCGATACTTGAAGATCAGAGCTACCTTGTGTCTCGGCGGGACGGAACTCTCAATCTGACAGACGCAAATCGGAATGTCGTTCGAATCGCATCGCTCTTCACTGCGATCTCAGAGCATCAACAGACGGCGAGTGGCATTCTGATACGTCACTTCAATGGAAGAATCAGGCACCTGCCCTCTTCCCAGCTCGAACAAAAGCGAAACTCTTTCAATCGGCTGGCACGTGTCAGCGACGGGCTTGCACTGGCCAGCTCACCAGTCGCCGTGACATCTCACGACAATGGAACTCTGTGCAAATGGGATACGAAGACTGGTCTTTCGACAGCGAAAGAACCACTCCATCAAAATGAAGTTTTCGCGATCGATGTTCATGAGTCATCAGACTCAGTTGTCTCGTTCGGAGCCGATTGGAAGATCCGCTTCAGCAAACTTTCCGCGTTGAGTAACTCGAAGTCGGTCGCAGCTGGGCTTGGTGTCCGTCCGGTACGAATTTCGAATAGTGGACGGCTTGTCGCGGGAGCTCCAGACCCATCGAACGCAAACGACTTGCGAGAGGGAACCATCGACATTTGGGACTTCGAAACACGCCGGCCGAAACTGCGACTCGTCGGCCACACGAACTGGGTCATACAATTGGCGTTTTCGTCCGACGATCAACTACTTGTTTCGCTCGGACTGGATGGAACCATCCGTACGTGGGATCTCGCGACGGGCGATCTGCAGAAGACGCTGGACCTAAGCCTGTCCTCGCCCGTGAACTCATTTGCCTTGATTGAACCGGAACAACGCATCTTGTGCGGCCATCAGGATGGTTCTCTCAGCCTGCTTGATTTTGCGACCGGACAGACGCTGGCTGGAGATCAGCTTCTCGCGACACCCATTCAGACGGTCCTCGCGCCGCCCCGCTCCAGGCACGCTTTCGTCTGCGGTGCAAACACTGATGAGCTCACTCTGGTTCACGCAGACAGCCTGGAACCAATCGCCGTGTTCTCGTTGGGTGTTGGTCGAGTGCTCGGAATGCGCACGGATCGCCGTTCATCTCGAATTCAGATTCTGGGCAACGCTGGTACATCTCAGATCTACGACCTGCCAAAACCCAAATGACGGTATGCTGTGAGAGTTGGCCCATCCGAAGTTTC
>JBGCDN010000060.1:0-5322 GCA_045105495.1 Planctomycetaceae bacterium | reverse complement strand
ACACGGGTCAAAGCGGGCACGGAATGCCGATAGACACTTTCACTCAGATCAGGATTTGGTTTGAACTTGAAGCCAATTGCCGCTGATTTGGATCAAATTCTGCGGTATAATCGAAGTATGAGCCTTCCAGCGAGTTCTCTTGATCGTCGATCCCTCCTCAGCCGCGCTGCGTGCGGTTTTGGTTCGCTGGCGTTATCTGCCATGTGTTCGTCGGACACTTTGGCAAACGAATCTGCTCTGCTGCCGTTGTTCACCCCGCGTGTGAAGCGAATTATTTTTGTGTTCATGCAGGGCGGCCCAAGCCATGTGGATACGTTTGACTACAAACCGCGATTAGAGCGTGATCACGGACGTCAGCTGAAATTCGACGACTCTCGCAAAGTCGCGAAGACGGATATGCGCGGAACTGACGAGACGCTCATGATGTCTCCGTGGCGATTTCGTCAATATGGCGAAACCGGACACTGGGTTTCTGAGCTGTTTCCAGAAATCGCAAAGCATGTCGATGACCTGTGTTTCATTCACAGCATGCACACAAACGGAGTTGCTCACGGTCCGAGTACGTTGTTTCTGCATACGGGTTCCACAAACTTCGTGCGGCCATCATTGGGTTCATGGATTTCTTACGGCCTTGGTACAGAGAACCGTAACCTGCCGGCGTTTATGACAATCTGTCCGTCGTCCTCGAATGGTGGCCCACGGAACTATTCGAACGCCTTCCTTCCGGCAAGACACCAAGGCACAACCATCGGCCGCGCGGGGCAGCCAGCCGGAACCGCGAGAATCAATCACATTACCAACGACAAACTTTCTCCCAGGATGCAGCGGCGTCAGTTTGAGCTGCTGCAGGCCTTGAACCGAGAACAGATCGCTGCGACACCAAACGCAGATGAGTTGCAGGCTGTTATCGGTTCGTACGAGCTGGCTTACCGGATGCAGATGCATGCTCCAGGCATCACGGATTTGTCGAGTGAATCTGCAGCGACGATGAAGCTCTACGGCATTGGTGACAAGCCGACGGATGACTTTGGTCGTCAATGTTTGTTGGCGAGACGCATGGCCGAGCAGGGTGTTCGATTCATTCAGGTGAACTACGCTGACAACGGCAACAATCCCCGTTGGGATCAGCATAGCAATCTGCCACAACATGCAGTTCATGCAAAGGCGACTGATAAGCCTGTTGCTGGTCTGATTGCCGATATGAAGGCTCGTGGGTTGTTGGAAGATACGCTCATTTGGTGGGGCGGTGAGTTTGGTAGGAACCCATTTCAGCAGAACTCAACGGGTCGCGATCATAACCCCAAAGGGTTTACTCACTTCTTGTGCGGAGCCGGAGTGAAGGCGGGTTATTCGCATGGTGCGACCGACGAATTTGGTCACGAGGCGATTGTGGACAAAGTTCACATGCATGACCTGCATGCGACGCTATTGCATATGCTGGGAATGGATCACGAACGTCTGACCTATCGCTACGCGGGTCGTGACTTCCGTCTAACCGACGTCGAAGGGCATGTGGTCGATTCGATTCTCACCCCGACCGCCTGACCTGCAAGTTCTACTCTTCGACAAGAAAGAACCCCGCCCGCCCGCTGGCGACATCGGGGCCGCGTTTTCTTTCCAGGTGAACGTGCTCAAGGTGAGGATGCTCGGCCAGACGAAGAAGTGCCTTGGAAGAAATGGGAACCCGATAGAGCAGTAGTTGTCGTAGGTTCTTGTTCGCGGCGAGTTGCTCAATCGCCAGCGACGAAATACGTTGGCAGGAGTTCAGCGAGATCGTATCCAGCGAATGAATTCTCGCGATCGACTGAAGGGCTGCGTCAGTAATGGGGCAACTCGCGACGTAAAGAGAATGCAGCGATAGCTGGGAAAGCTTCTGAACAGCCGCGTCGTCGAAACTGGTTGAGCAAACGCTAAGAACACGCAGGGCTGGGAGCTGGCGAAGCGTGTTGGCAGATGCTCCGGTAATCCGATCGCAGGCATCCATAGCAAGGTCGGTCAGTCCTTCTTGACCAACCAGTTCCGCCAGACCTGCGTCTGATACTTCGGTATGTGAAAGATCCAGCGCTTTGAGGCGGAAACGACTTAGCTGTTCGAAGACCTCGTCGCCAACAGCGGTCGAGGAGAGGGTAAGGCTAGCTACTTGCCCGACATGCTTCAGTCCGTCTGATGTCACCTTCGTCCTGTCAAGGTGCAACGACGACAGCAGCGGGTGGGACCGGAGAAACTGCAGGTCATCACTCGTGACGGTCGTACCGCGAAGATCAATCTCGGGTGCGCCGCGTCGGCCAACGGCGACCTTGCCCCCAAGTGCCTTGACCCAGGCAGCGAGTGTTGGTGGCAGACGTTTGTCAGTCTTAGGTGGGTCTGGCCGTACGGTGACGATTTCGATCTTGGTGTCACTCCCATCTGAGATCGTAAAGCTACCACCATTCTTTACGCGGTATTCATTAAACTCACCCGGAATGACAATGTTCCAACGGCCGGTCCGAAGCTGGATCCCGGCTTGGTTTGCGATGAAGTCGTAGCTGTCAGTCGGAGTCTCAACCCTTTTGACACGTACTTCAATGTTCTCCGGGGCGGTGACAGTCAGACGGCCATAAACCGGGTCGGTGAATGTCATCTTCGTCAATTTGGCTACGGCAAATGCCGAACTCATGATTGCGATGGCAACCATTGACCAACGTATCCCTCGGTTCTTGAAGGAGCTCAGGCCGTGTGTCGATGCGACCTTCGAACGCTTCGCCTGTTCAAGTCGGTCAGCGACAGCCTGCATTGTCTGCGGTCTTTGCTTCGGATCTTTAAGCAGCATGTCGCTAACAAGGTTTGACAGCAGTCGGGGAACGTCTGTTCGAATTGAACTCAGCACAGCAGGTGTTTCGCTCGCAATCGAAACAATTCGCGCTTCGGGGCTGGCGTTGTCTTTCCCTGCGAACGGCGTTTGTCCCGCCAGCAGTCGAAAAAGCGTGACGCCCAAGGAGTAAATATCGGATCGTTCGTCCGCCAGATGGCTGTTCTGGATCTGTTCCGGCGACATGTAATCCAGCGTACCCATGACTTGATGTTCGACAGTCAGTTCGGAAATTTCGGCTCCGACCTTCTTTAGTCTGGCCAGGCCCAGGTCGAGAACTCGAACGTCTCCGTCGTCGGTCAGCATGAGATTGGACGGCTTGATGTCGCGATGAATAACACCTTTGCTGTGAGCATGTTGCATTGCCGAGGCGACCTCAACGCCGTAGCGGCAAACGTCTTCCACATCGAACTTCAAGCCTTGTTCTTCAAGCTGCTTCTGCTGCTCAGAGAGTGTTGTTCCTTCGATGAAATCCATTGCGAGGAAATGCACACCATCGACCTCGTCGGCGTGATGGATTCGAACAATATTTGGGTGTTCGAGATTGCCGGCGATTTCCATTTCGCGTTCAAATCGATGCCGTGCCTCAGCGTTGAAGCTGGTTTGCGGCCTAAGCCGTTTGACTGCGAATGTTCGATTCAGCCGAACATGTCGAGCCTTCCAAACTTCACCCATTCCCCCAGCACCGATGGGGTCGAGAAGCTGGTAGGGGCCAAGAAATGTGTCTTGAACGGGCGACTTGGTGAGTTCCAGCAATTGCTGAATCATTGTTTCGCACGCCGACTCTGTCTGCGTCGGTTGTTCAACCAGACGTAGGCATTTGTTGATTTCCTGGTCGAGATTCATACCGAGGCATTGAGAGTGAGGCGAAGGATCCGTGAGTGTTGCCATTTTGAAAACTCTCTGCCGTTACGAATGGTTTAGTTTTGTTCTACAAGGCCCGAAAGCTCTTGAACAAAAGCCGCTTTCACCCGGTGGATCGCCTGTCGAACCTGATTCTCATTCAGTCCAAGTCGCGCGGCGATTTCAGGGCTCTGTAAGTCGTTTGCGTGTCTTTCGTAGAAGCAATCCCAGACATGCGGTTTGAAACGGGCCTTGAGATTTGTCAGACAAGCACGAAATGCAATCTCGAAGTCAGTCGGTTCAAGATCGAAAGTCTCGTCTGCCAGATCTATCAGTGGATCCCGCTTCTCAATGACTCTCTGAGTGATGTCGCGAAAGTCTGAACCACCGATGCCTTGCAATTCGTTTCGTCTTTGCCGCGCGGCATCGATGACGACGTTGCGAATGATGGGAGGGAGCCAGTAGCGGATTCGCTGGTTCGTGCCGTTCCAATGAAAACCTTCGATACCGCGGTGGACCTTGATAAAGATCTGTTGCCCAAGTTCGGCCGCTTCGGATTCGGGAATACCGCGGTTTCGTAGCATCGAGTAAACCATCGGCCCGAAGATACGAACGAAGCGTTCCCATGCTCCGTCATCTCCCGCGCGTAGGCCGTTGACGAGACTTAGCGACGTTGCCTCCTCCGGGAAACAGTCGGCTCTTTGATTCCTCAGCAAAGGTTCTTCAGCGTCCGCCATCAACAGTCTCGCTCCCAGACATACTTTAGGCATGTTACTCACCAAGCTTATCGCTGTCACGAAATCACAGGTTGGACCTTTCTCTCAGCGACATTGGAATTCTTCAGATATGGCGTAACACCTCAGCGTTCTCCTGCAAAAGACTGTCACCAGAGTTCAGAGATACCGCTATGAAATTGCTTCACAAACTAAATCGTCGCGCTTCGATCCGTGGCAGCCGCCGGGGTCAAAACACTTCCGTGACAGGCGCTGAAGTTCTCGAACAGCGTCAGCTGCTGACAGATGTCGTCGCAGTTACGATTAAAGGGAACTCCATTTCTCTGGTTGGCGATGGTGACCCAAACTGGCTGACTATCGGACGAAATGGTGACAACGTTTGGTTACAGGGAATCGATGGCACAACGTTTAGCAAAGACGCGCTCGACCCAGATAAAGGCGATAGCCTTGCCCCCGATAGTTTTGTGACGAACATCGATGTGGGAGAGGTAGAATCGTTGAAGATTAACCTGAAAGGCGGCGGTGACTATGTCGAGATTCACCCACTCAAAATTTCGGGCAATACAACGATTAATCTGGGTAGTGGCGACGACGATGTGAACTTTCGTGGAGACCTGCCAACTCCGCTCGATGCTGCGGTCTCACAGGGAAAGACGATCGTGAAGGGTGGTAGTGGGCGCGATGCAATTCGTTTCTTTGACTGGCAGCTGGATGGACAAACGAAAGTTGCCTCGGGCTCAGGCGGCGATCTGTTGGTACTGAATGGAACCGAAATCAACGGTAAGTTTGCTGCCAACCACGGTAGTGGTAACGATGCGACTTACGTGAAGGAATCGACGTTTTCTGGAACGTCGGAATCTATTGTCGTCAATGGTGGGTCTGGTAGTGACGTGCTGT
>JBGCDN010000059.1:0-3003 GCA_045105495.1 Planctomycetaceae bacterium | reverse complement strand
AACTCGAAGACGCGAGCCGAAGTCCGAGAGACTCATGGTCAGATTCTCGCGAGGATGGGACGGTTTTCTGAAGCCGCAGTCTCGCTGGAAAGCGCGTTGCCAAAGCTGACAGATCGAAGTGACGCTCACGCGACCTTAGCGCAGATTTACGATCAATTGGGACAGTCTTCGATGGCGGGTCTGCACCGGAAATCTCGAATCAGCACGATGGCCCGCAACCCCAACAGTCGCACCTCGCGCCAGTAAGGTGATCCAATGACGTTAAAACAATATGGGCTCATCGCTATCGTTCTCTGCGTCACCATACCGGTGCAAGCGGGAGTAATTTTCTCAGATGACTTCGACAACATCGACGCCAGCCAGTGGAGTTTAACTTCAGACGTAGGTGCACGCGGGGCGGGCATTCAGGGGTTCGACACAGGGAACGCTCTGCATTTTGCCGGATACGGAATCCGTAGTGCCACGACCATCGATCTCAATACCACGAACGGCGAAACGATCACGTTCGATTTCCGCGGTGGAAACGAAGACGTCGATGGTTCGCTGTACTGGGAAGACGTCGACAACGGTGAGGACGCCGTGCTGGAGTATTCGATCGACGGAGTGAACTTCACACGGATTGATCGGCTGGACTTGGTTCAATTCCGCAACGATAGTCCGACAACGACATGGTTGACGTATACGGGCCAGATTCCGGACGCTGCGAAGACGGCCGCCACACGCTTTCGCTGGCGACAGCTGCGGCATAGCGGATGGCGATGGGACGAATGGGCGATCGATAATGTCAGTATTACGGCAACACCAGAGCCATCGACCTGGATGTTGATCGGTGTCGCGGCGGCCGCTTCGGTTTGTGTCAGAAGACGTCGAATGCCGGGAATAGTCGGATCCTCAGACGATTGATTGCCAGAACTTCATAGTGACGACGGCAGGGTGGTTCCATTCTCTCTGGAATCACATACCCTTGGTGGCTCGAAATTTTCCCGTATTGAAAGTGCCGCCATGCGTCGTTGTGTTTCTGTCTTCGTGCTTCTCGCTAGTGTGATGGCTGTCGGATGTGGTGAGACCGCGACATCAGAATCTGCGACCGACACCACCAGCACAGATGCGACTGCGAGTGAATCGGCAGCTCCGGTTCTGGCTGACGTCCTGAAGCAGGTTAAGGCTGGTGAAGCCACTTTGCTGGATGTCAGGACGGACGGTGAGTGGGATGGCGCACACTTCGCCAAGGCCGTCCATATGCCGTTGGCAGATATTGATGCTGACAAAGCTGCGGCGCTCGCGAAGGACAAACCCGTCTACGTGCACTGTGCTGCTGGCAAGCGAGCCGTAACGGGTGCAGACGAATTGAAGAAGCTTGGATTCAACGCGATTGCCCTTGAGACCAGCTACGATTCAATTAAGGAAGCAGGCTTCGAAGAAGCTGCCAAGTAGCCCTTAACCTTCCCGCGGTTTGTCGCTTCGTGTTCGAGGCCCTCGGGTCTGGAGAAGAAATCTGATGTCAGAATGGTCGCCGTCTTCGTGGCGGGAACGCACTGCAGTGCAGCAACCTGTTTACGATGATCAGCAGGAACTGGACGATGTCCTCAAACGCGTCGCGCTGTTGCCGCCGTTGGTAACCAGTTGGGAAGTGGAGGAACTGAAGAGCCAACTCGCCGCCGCCGCGCGGGGAGATGCGTTTCTGTTGCAGGGTGGTGATTGTTCAGAGAACCTGGACGAATGCGAAAACGACGCGTTGGTTCGCAAACTGAAGATCATGCTTCAGATGAGCCTCGTGCTGGTTCATGGTTCTCGAAAGCCCGTTGTGCGAGTTGGCCGGATCGCTGGTCAGTATGCCAAGCCGCGTTCCAAGGATATGGAGACGCGCGACGGTGTGACGCTTCCGGTTTACCGTGGCGACATCGTGAACCGCAGCGGGTTCACGCCTGAAGAGAGACGACCCAACCCGCAATTGTTACTACGCGGCTACGAACGCGCTGGCCTGACGCTGAACTTCATTCGCGCTTTGATCGACGGTGGCTTTGCAGACCTGCACCATCCGGAAAACTGGGACCTTGGTTTTGGTTCTGAATCCGAACAGGCGCGGGCGTACCACCATGCGGTTCACGAGATCAGCGAGTCCGTCCAGTTCATGCTGGCTCTGAGTGGCCGTTCTGGTGACGAGCTGCGTCGCGTTGACTTCTTTACATCGCACGAAGGTCTTCACCTTTCTTACGAGCAAGCTCAGACCCGCCCGGTTCCTCGCCGCGATGGCTGGTACAACCTCAGCACACACTATCCGTGGATCGGCGATCGAACTCGTGACCCAGCCGGTGCTCACATCGAGTACTTCCGAGGTATCCGCAACCCGATTGGCATGAAAGTCGGTCCGGGTGCTGATCCTGCGGAGATTATCGAAGTCGCGAAAATCCTGAACCCTGATAACGAACCCGGACGCCTGACGCTCATCCATCGGTTTGGCAAAGATACGATTGAAGAGAAACTACCGCCGCTGATTGAAGCATTTCGCGACGTCGATCAAAAAATCGTCTGGTGTGCCGACCCAATGCACGGCAACACCTTCGCCACCGACGAAGGCATCAAAACACGCCGACTCGACGACATCCTGTCAGAACTAACAAGCGCGTTTCGAATTCACAGAGAGCTCGGTTCGTGCCTCAATGGAGCTCACCTGGAACTAACTGGTGACAACGTCACCGAGTGCATTGGCGGAACCGGTGGGCTAACGGAAGCCGACCTCGGCGTGGCCTATAAGAGTCAGGTCGATCCACGATTGATCTACGAACAAGCGATTGAAACGGCGTTTCTGCTAGCGAAGGTAATCGCTGCTCCGTAGGCGGAACGCATCAACGTCTGGCTATCGTTTCTTAACAATCGTCCATCTGCCCTCAGCGGGTTCAAGTGTGTACTCAACCTCCGTGTCGAACCACCCGCTGAAGGTGTGCGCGTTGCCCTGATTCTCGTGAGTAACAAGTTCAGCCTCTGCGTTCTCTCTGAGCGGGC
>JBGCDN010000058.1:0-6499 GCA_045105495.1 Planctomycetaceae bacterium | reverse complement strand
TCTGGTCGGAACCGAACAAGCGACGGGCTGGGCCTGTGCCGACGAAAGCGGATTGCAAATTGCACTCTCAACAGAGCTCAGCGACGAACTAATCCTGGAAGGCATGGCTCGCGACTTCGTCCGTCACGTCCAGCAGCTTCGGAAAGACGCTGATCTTCAAATCACAGATCGCATCGAGGTTGCGTACTCGAGCGACAGCGACATCGTCACGGCTTGCGTCGCAAAGTGGGGTGAATACATCTGCGGCGAAACCCTCGCGAAGTCACTAAATGCTTCACAAGAAGACTTCGGTGACACCAAGTCCGTAAGCGTCGGTGAAGAAAAGGTGCAACTACGGATCACTGCATAGTCTCAGCTACTCATGCCGTGGCAGTGACTCAAGTCAGTGCCTCCGCCACCGATTTTATATCGGTGGGTCCACGGCTTTTTGCACTACTAAAGAACGATTGTAGGACGACTCTCCGAGGCGTTTTTTGCGAGGATTCTCCACGACTCGGAAGAGTCGTGCTACTTTTTTCAACGCCCTGCTAAGATGCCACGGGGATCACGAGTAGTGCAAAGCCGTTAAACCCCTGATGTAAAATCAGGGGCGGCTGGAGTCAGTGCGGATGTGATCCATCAGGATTCTTGACTGACTCCTAGCGCTTCGAGTTCGGCTTCTTGCGAAGCCACGGAACCGGTCGCAGTTTCACTTCTTTCACTGATTGCAAATAGTCAAGCACGGCCTTCGAGCCCTCCTGACCGACTTGCGCGTGGAAGTGGAGCGAGAAGCCGTGCGGGCCATTGGCGTCAATCAGCGATGGTTCCAACGTGATGAATGCCTTGACGACATCTACCAAGCCCATCATCGCTGCACAAAAGATGTCGATTCGCGCCCCGTTCTTCAGGAGCAACTGGACAATGTCCTTCTTGCCCATGTGCGAAGCTCCACCAAGTGCAGTTTCGAAGTCGCCGTTGCCCCAATCGATTGCAGCGTTGATGAGCCCCGGTTCACGCTTCAGAAGCTTCTCAACCATCTTCAGGTCTGAGTGAGCGTAGATCACGAAGTCCTGAGCCATCTGGCGATTGATTTGCTTCTTCTTCCACGACGGCTTGAAACTGGGTGCTTCGTAATCACGCTCGAAGGCTGCTTCAACTGGCCCCTTTGGCTTGGGCGTTTCGGTGTCGGGATCCTCCTGAGCAAAGACTTGCGTCCCTGATCCGGCAAGTAGCCCGGCAGACATTGCGGCAAAACCTCGGCGGCTCAATCCAGACATAGAATCACTTTCAGCGAAGGCGAGAGGGAATGAAAACGGTGCTTACTTTCGTCGAAGCACAAGTGGGTTGCGATAGATGATGTGGTAGCCAAAGCTGGTTTCAACAATGTCAGTGCAGCCACCAATCGTGCAGGCACGAACAGCAGCTTCGAAGGGCTTCGCCATCTGGCCTGTCTTGAATCGGCCAAGGTCGCCACCTTTGCTTGCAGATGGACAGTCACTGTATTCGGCAGCAAGCTTTGAGAAATCTTCACCTGCCATAAGCTTGTCCTGCACCTTCTTCATTCTCGTTAACGCTTCTTCTCTTGTGCGCCTCGTTCCATTGGAGCGTTCAGACTCCTTGTGCATCACAAGAATATGCTTGGCGGACATTAGGATTGATGGCTTCGGCAAAGCTTGTCTTTTAACAAGGTGAATACCGTATTCGGTTTCAAAGGGATCACTGATCTCGTTGATTTCCAAGCCCGCGACCTTGTGTCCAACGTCACGCATTTTTGTTGGCAGCTGGTCAATGCTGAAGTTGCCCAGTTGACCGCCTGCCTTTTGGCCAGGGCCGTCTGAATATCTCAGGGCGAGCAGGTTGAAGTTACCACCATCCTTCACGTCCTTCAGAATTTGTTGCGCGAGTTCAATGGTCTGTTCTTTTGTCCGCTCGAGCCCCTTTGGAGCAGTGCTGCTGTCTGTGTGTAGCAAGAGGATATGAGAGGCATTGTAGAGTTCCTGAACCTTCCCTCGCTTCACGATGAAGTAGCCGTAGTGCGTTTCGACAGGGTCGCTGATGTCGCCAATCTTGATGCTCCGAGTCGCTTCAACAAGTGGCTTCAATTCAGTGCCGGCTTTGAAGTTGCCAAGAACTCCGCCGGCAGCGGCTGTCGGGTGATCAGAGTACTCGCGAGCCAATTCGTGGAAGTCGCCACCTTCGCTCACTTTCGCGAGGCACTCTTCGGCCATGGCTTTGGCTTCGTGACGATCTCGATCCAGTCGTTCGGCACCTCTGCAACCGCGAAACTGAACGAGAATAACGGCAGCATTCAATTCCTCTTCCGGATTCTCTATCGCCGATGCTCCAGTTGACGCGTTAGACGAACCTTCGGCTTGGGCGTCTGTGGTTTCTGACTCACCACATCCGACGAATGAGAAAACGCAGAAGAGAGGGATTAAGCAGAGTAAACGTGTCATGGGAACGTTCCGGAAGTTGACCCGAAAATACGGTAGGTCAGATTAGTCTAGGTTGCCTCACTCAGCGCTGCCAAGGAGCTGCGATACGAGGCGAAGGCGGCTGGTGGTTCGACTGTTATCAACGATACACATTGAGGCCGTGATAGACGAGATTTCGTTCTCTCGGCGTGCAGAAAAATTGGGACCGTGGCCTCACCAGGTAGACAGCCAGCAAGCTGGCCACCTGAGGAATGTACGTAGCGACGCGGTCAGGCGCTGGATGGATGTTGAGCCTAGCCGATCTGAGTCGGGCGATCCTGTCCAGTCGTCGTTTTTACGACTGGAATGCGAAGCTGGAACAATGTTCCGTGTTCGGCGTCACTTTCAACATCAATCCTGCCGCCATGCTCTTCCATTATCTTTCGGCTCACGGCTAGACCCAGTCCCGTTCCTCGCGAACCTTTCGTGCTCTCGAAGAGACTAAAAAGCGACTTCTTCTGATCGGAAGGAATACCCGGCCCGTTGTCGCGCACCGTGACAATGAGCTCCTCTCCAGCTTTTGCGGTTCCAACCGAAACGGTCGCATCTTCGGTTCCGTCCACCGCTTCAATCGCATTGGTAACGATATTCAATATGGCCCGATGGATGCCGTGCGAATCCAGCGCTGTTGTCGGTAGGTCGGTACCGGGAACAAAAACTAGTTTAACATCGCACTCCGTGGCGCGGCCTTTCATTAGCTCGCAAACTTCACCGGCAATCTCGCTGATTGCCCCCTCAGATAGCGCGGGCTTCTTGTCGGCTCCGTAGGCCAGCATGTCCATCACCAGGTTGTAGATCCGATCCTGGTTGCGATCGACAATCCCCCAGCCCTGCTCCACCGTGTCCATGTCGGATTGACTAAGGCCAGTCTTAATGAGGTAGCTCCCGCCTTTGACGCCCTGAAGAATATTCTTCACATGATGGCTTAGCATTGTGATGGTCTGGCCGACCGCTGCAAACCGTTCCGCCTTCACTAAGGCCTGCTGATATCGCTGACGCTCAACAGCGATTGCAAGTTGTCGCCCAACGGCCATCACGAGGTTCAGATGCTGATCCGTGAACGCGTGGTCATGGCGAACTCGGTCTGAGAAGCTATCCGGCTGCGACGTGGTATGAAGGTAAATGACGCCAATAAAATCGGCGATCCCCATCATTGGCACGCAGATGGCTTCCATGATTCCCGACGCGATAATGCTGTGCCCAGCAGCAAACCGGGCGTCACCCTGAGCATCTGATGTCCGGACTCCCTGTCGGTTCCTTGCGACATAATTTGCGATGGTTCGCGAAATCGTAATACCAGCTGCGGGCTCTTCCTGCTTCGAACTGAACGTCGCTGGATTGAGCGAGTCGGACCCGGATTCCGTCAGCAAAACGCAACCACGATCCGCATCAATCGCGGAAAGCGTCAGATCGAGAACACTCTGCAGCATTTCATCAATTGATGTCGTTGCATTGGCAGTTTCTTCAGAGACCTGAAACAAAGTCTGCAGCAAAGTAAGCTGTGCAGGCGAACCATGGCTCGGCTGCGAGACAATGTCTTCACTTCTCACGAACGTATGAGTGACATCTGCCGCCATCCGGTGAACGATTTGCGATTCATCGCCAGCAACATCTGCAAAGCGGACCTGCGCGCCGGGTTGCATCTTGATCGGACCGGAATCGAACACCAGAATCGTCCGGCCGATATGAACCTGATCGCCCGTTTTTAGGACATGACGAGTTGTCGGTTGCCCATTCACCAGCGTCCCGTTCGCGCTGGACTGATCTTCGAGGACATAGTCCGCCCCGTCACTCTGAAGGATTCGGACATGAACCCGCGAAACCTCCGCGTCGTTCAAACGCAGCTCATTCTGAATTCCACGCCCAACAGAAATCGCACCATCGCCCAAGACGAACCGCAGACCTTCGTCCGCCCCCTGAATGACCAAAACGTTGGCGACCACTGACAAGCAACTCCCTTACAAAATGCGATTCGCCTTCATTCTACCTGATGAAGACCCAGCGTGAAGAAGTGGAATCCAACGTTTTTGCCAGAGCCCATCGAAGAGCGGTACACGAAGCCCAGCTACCGCGAACGCCACCAGGCATCCTCATCAAGCCCCAGCTTCGCGGCTGTTGCAGCGATCTCTTTTTTGTATCGGATTGCGTCCACTGGGTAGCCCTTTGTTGGTTTCAGGTCCGGCAGATGCTGTTGCCAAAAACGATTAAACAGCTCCATAAAGACCTCTCGAACGTACTTGGCCACCATCGACGCCAACGCAACGGGTAGGTGCTGTTCGGCCTTCGTCTGAAAAGTGATGTCGGTCTTGTTGACGCGATAAACGCTCCGCTCACGCCCTTCCTGCAGCCGGAAGATCATGTGGTCGTCTACAACATCTTCCAACAACTCATCGTACCGATTTCGACCACCGTGCTTATCCGCGATGACATGTGTTCGCTCGGATTCATTCGGGTTCCAAACTGAACGCAGCAGCTGGACACTGCTCTCCGAGAGCGCGATGCCTTTGCTATTGTGAACGCGAACCATCGAATTGAAGCGACGGGTAAGTACAACATCGCATCGAATTTTCTCGATGCGAACAAGATTCTCTTGAAGGCAGTTTGATAGTAGATCGGCACCGTCACCTATGTCGTCCGGCGACGCGGCGATCGGAAGTGCGATGTCTTCCCCGTCAAACCACGGTTCCGGTTCCGGTTCGCCATGGATCAGCAGTCGATGTAGTTCAGAGAACGACCTTGGCGTGTGGCCGAGCACTCTCAGAGCCGCGAGGACAGTGCGTTCCAGCGGCGCGATGCCGCGCGATGAGCTATAGACATCTTTGGAGTCAGCAACGTGTAGACGGGCATCGTTCTTCTTCGGTGACTTCTGACAAATCGCTTCGCTAAGAGTTGACCAAAGATCGACTTCGGCTGGATGCCCATCACATCTCCATGCCGTTATTCCGATCACCAGCGGCCCCAGGTTCGGACCGTAGCCGGCTTCGTCCATCCCAATCACGATGCCCACAGCAGTTACGGCTTATCAATCGGCGCGGGCGAAATGCGAATGTTTCGGAACCGCAAGTCGGTCGTCGGGTCGTGCCCCTGCAAGCTGATGTGCCCGGCTTTGAGTCGTTTGCCTTTGCGTGGATTCTCATCCGGCTCGCGATCATCGACCCAGTCCACAACCTGATACCCATTGACCCACGAACCAATACGATCGCCTTGCGCGATCAGCGTTGTGGTCGTCCATTCCTTGTCGCGCCCATTGACACGCCGCGCCGCCTGTCGACGGAAAATCGCACCAGTACCGGAATCGGCGGGCTTCAGCGGGTCTCCATCTTGCACCCCGTTTTGAATCTGCATCTCATAACCATGCGAGGGAGCTTCGGCAGTCCCCTTGATCGCGCGGAAGAAGATTCCGCTGTTGAGGGCGATATCGTTCGGCTTTACCTGAGCCAGCAAAATGAAGTTGTCGAAGGTGTCATTTGTTTCGAGGAACCCTGCCCCGTTGGTCACACTCAGCTCACCATCGATAACGCCGAATTCACTCTTACCGCCTGGAACCATGTTCCAGCCGTCTAACGACGAACCATCAAACAGGTTTCTTTGATTGAGCGGCTTCAACGCAACGTTGCGAAACTCGATACGACCCGAATTCATTTGCAGGCCGATGTGTCCAAAAGCACAAGCGTTTTCCCCTGTATCGTCAAACGATAGAACTTCATTCCCATCAAGCTTCACGGTGAGCTTTGAACCCAAGCATGTCACGTGCCACTGATGCCACTCGCCTTCAGTTGGGCCGACGTTTTCTGCCTTCACTCGTCCGACCAAGCCCCCCGTGGTGAATCCAGACGGATGCTTGTCAGCCATATTTAGCTCGTAGCAATCCTTCGCTGGGCTCGTCGGTTTGAACCGTCCTCGCAGGAACACTCCACTGTTGCCACCCTTCTCTAGTCGCCAGTCACAACGGAATTCGTAGTCAGCAAACTGAAAATTCGTCTGCAGCAAACTGGTCGTCTTGCCGTCACAGACAATGAGCCCGTCTTCGACTCGCCACTTCGTTC
>JBGCDN010000057.1:0-6161 GCA_045105495.1 Planctomycetaceae bacterium | reverse complement strand
AGCAGTATGAAACTGTTCTCTGCCTTACGACGAGAAAAAATCCCAGCCGAGCTGCACATCTTTGATTCAGGCGGACACGGATTCGGCCTGCGCAAGAACGATTCGCCGGCAACTCACTGGCCTGAACTCTGTGGCCGCTGGATGAAGCGAAACAACTGGCTGCGTCCGGTCTCGTCGAGTCGATAACTCGCTCAGGATGCACCGTTGCTGAGCAAAAAAACGCCCGCCGGCAAAGCCGGCGAGCGAGTGCAATGCAAGTGCGGGCCTTGAACTCGCATCACGGTTTACAGTGAATGCACTTGGGATGCCAAACCGGAAGAAAACGTGAAGCCAGCATTTCCTGTAGTTCTCCGCGCTCCCGGCGCGATTCGTTAGGCTGATCGTGAATTGTGCTGCGGCATTCTGCTCTCCCCCTGATCTGTTTCAACACAGGGTGAACCCCTCGCCTCGCCACTTTCAAAGATGGTGACTTCGAAACCCGCACCCGGCTTGCATGACAGTCTTCTGCAAAGTCGAATGTGCCTATGTTTGGCTTCCTCAAACCGACTCAGTTCATACCACAATGGCGGCGAAGCTACGCACGTGTTTGCCAGTACCAGCGAAAGCTGTTTGGGCTCTCATCGCTGCCGTTCCTCAGCTACGAAGCGACACTGCTGTACCAATTGCTATCCGACCTCGGTGAAATCCCGAGCCTTGACGAGAACCAGCCCACGTGCTGCCGCTTAAGACGTCTATCCGGTTCGCCGCAGGCCGACGAGAAGGTTGGAACTTACTCCGCCGCTTTCGGTGTGGTCCTTGCCGGCATCAAGTTAGACGACGATGTCCGTGACTCCGGCCGGCTGGCAATGCGGATCCTGCGGCGAAAATATCGCCGCCAAGTTGATAAGGCTCGCAAGGCTCTGGATTCCATCGCTCCCGGGTCAACTGATGCGATCGATTCTGCGGTCGAGTCTCATCTCAAACTCGAAGCCAGCACAGTTTCCAACCTCGATGATTACCTTCAACCAACAGGAAATGGATTTTGTTCTGTTTTCGCCGGCTGTTCTACACAACACGCTACTTTGCTTGGGGAAGTAGGTATGCATGTCGGCAAAGCCATCATCGCCTGGGACTGCGCGGTGGATTACGAACGCGATCGCATTCGTGGCGAATTCACACCACTTCAGTCTCAACAGGATGTTGATGCGTCTTTCGCAAAGTGCCTTCGTGAACTTGGGCATCTCGGCTGGAAACTACCGCCAGCTTCTGTGTCCCGCGAAGTAGTCGCGAGTGTTGTTCATCGTGTTCAAAACCGAATGCGAACCCCGACAATCGAACCGGTGAAGTTACTCGAACGTTGGGGCTTCATCCGCCAACGCGGCTTCACTTACGCAGGTTGCGATGGCTGCGAGGCGATTTGTGGGATTACAGAATGCTGCGGCGGAGTTGCGGAAGCCGGTGCCTGCTGCGGTGAAGTCGGAGCCGCCGACGCCACTTGCTGTGCCAGCGATTTTGCTTGCTGCTGTGTGCATCCAAATTCCGGAGCTGTCTGCTACGACTGTGGCGGCACGACGAAAAAGGAACCCACAGCCCAGCAGCAAAACAATTCAACGACGACCGGAAACAAATCTCCCTACGGCAGCTACGTCGGCCAGTATGGGATCGCGACGACGTTGCTAAACCCGATGGGGCAAGTTCTCATCAATGACCAAACCATTCCGGCTAAAGTTTCGACAAGCCGGCTTATCTCAGAAGGTACCTACATTCGAGTCGTCGATGCTGATGACTTCGGTGTTGTTGTTTCCGACACTCAGAAACTGGCCCCTTAGACGTCGACTTCTTTAATCGTGATCAGTTGATCCAGCTTAGTGATTTCAAGAACTTCCCGAATATCCTGCGACGGGTTGTACGCCTCGATTTCGATGCCTTGCTTATTGAGTGACGCCCAGAGCCCAAGAATTCCAGACGGAACGATACGAACACCGGTCAGGTCGAACACGATCTTGTTGGCATCGTTCACTTTGGCAAGCTCTGCAATCGCCTCACGGTAATGCGCGACGTTGAAGTTTGATGGCACATCTTTGCCAGCGAAACCGAGGACAATCACCTCACCGACTTCATAGACGTGCAGAATGCCGTCCTGAGTGACCTGTTTCGCTGAGCCGTTGTTGCCTACCGACTCATCAGCGTCGTTACCTTGTGTTTCGTCGTCGCTGGCCATGTCGTGTTCCAATCGCAATAAGTGGCAGAGATACCAGCAGCATTCTGAAGTCGCCCAACGGCAACAGCAAGTCACCGAAGCTGCTATTTGCTATGAATCACGCCGCATTTTGGACAAACACGCTGGCCCACCGCCCGCTTGTGCTGACAAGCCGGCCGAGACGCCCTGGTCCCAGCCATCTGCTTCACTGCTGAATCGCGTCGCACGTCAGCTGGCTGCTCTACTTCTGGAGCCGAAAACCGAAACGTCCCGCGCAGCCGCTTGGGATTCCGCTGTGGGGCCTGCAGACTACGAATTCGATAGGAACCACCAACGCTTCGCGGCTTCGGATCTGTGGTCGCCGTTGCCTTCTCTTTTGACATCTCGGAACCAGCGAAGCCCGCGACGACAACACTGGAACCTTCAACCGTGTCTCGAATGACAAGCCTGTCCGCTGGTGCCTCGTCGACCGGTGCAGCGACTGGTTGATCTACCTCCATCACAGCAACCGGGCCATCTTCGATTGCCTTGGGTAACGCCGGACCATCGCCCCACGGATCATCTGAGTATGGTCCAAGATCAGCATCGTCTGGCCAGGCATCTGCGGGTGGTTCGTCAAAGTCGGTCGGCAAAGCTGGTAGCTCTGGCAGTTGCGGTGGCTGCGATTCTTCTGGCTGACCAGAAGCGAACTCATCAAACGTGAAGTCGTTCCCCGGTGGCGGTGGCGCTACTGCAGTGCTGACCGCAGTAGTATCTTCCCACGGTTCGAAGCTCTGTGACGCTGCGGCCGGAGAAAAGTCCACTGCCGACGTCTGATTTGAAAAAGAAGCAGCCTGGACTGGTACGTCTGCCGCCATCTGTTGATAGCCCGTCGACGGGTAGTCGTACCCATCCGAAACGAAGTCCTGCGATGGCTGTACCCACTGCGGCTCAACCGGCGGTCCGGGCTGCAGCGACCTGGTCGTTCTGACTGAACGCCGCCGTTGGCTTAAGTTGTCAGCGTCAGCCAGCTTGCTCGGTCCAGCAAACTGATCCAGCAAAGTGAAGCCGCAGATGCAGACAATCACGAGGCTAAACATCGTCAAATAGCGACTTGTTTGCAGCGGCATGCGTGAACAGCCTCAGTAAATCCAGACATCGGAAATAGACACTCTGATGTCTCTGGATCGGCACTCAGCACTCCAAAGGTTCACCCCATTCACGCCCCACTCTTCCGAATCCGAAAAATCCGCACAGTCACTAACTACTGCCGCAGATTGCCCATCAAGCCTTGTCTTCTTCAAATATCCCATGGCCCCACAGAGAAGCGACCTATTGTTTTGTCGTGACGCGATTCGAACGAACGAGTCACCCAAACAAAGCCCTGAGCGGCTTTGAAATCAACGCGGAATCGACAGCGCGGTAAGGAAAGCTGGGAGCTTTGAGGGGACCTTGCCGCGCTGTTTTCACGCGCTCTGAAGATGACCAGTGCCAGCTACTGAGCACTGCCCCGCAACTGCGTCTTCGAGGTCATTCTGGTCATTGCTGCGACCTTTTGAAGAGACCCCAACAGGATCTCGCGAGCCGCTGGTGCCGCAACCGTGCCTCCATAGTGAACGCCCTGCCCTGTCGGACAATCGACAACGACTAGAACTAAGACCCCAGGATTCTCCGCCGGCGCTCCGCCGACAAAAGAGCAGACATGACCAACCGGTCCATCCGGCGTCAGCTTCTGAGCGGTTCCGGTCTTCCCAAATACGCTCACGCCTTCAATCCGAGCCCTCTTTGCTGTGCCGCGTTCGACAACTTCTCGCATCGGCCCGGTGACCAACCAGTGAGCGATTTCCGGGCTGATGGTCTGAGCCACAATCGGTGCGGGAGCAGAATCGCGACTGATCGTATCGACGGGCGTAGGAAGCGGAGAACTTTCTGCAGTTGTCAGACGCGGGTAGACCATGCGACCTCCATTTGCCAGAGCCGCATGCGCCGTGATGAGCTGCATTGGTGTAATGGCAATCTCGTGGCCCATCGGGACGGAACCAATCGAGTAGTCGTTCCACTTGTCCAGCGATCGAACAAGTCCAGACAGTTCTCCCGGCAGTTCCAAGCCCGTCCGCCTGACAAAACCGAACGTCAACAGCGATCGGTAGAGCCCCTCGTTGGTCAGCCGCTCGCCAATCTTTGCCATACCGATGTTGCTGCTTTTGACCAACACATCATTCACGCTCAGTCGACCGTAGGGGTGAGAATCATGCAACACGCGTCGCCCCATCCGATACGCACCATTTTCGCAGTCGAAAATCTCGTTTGCATTCAACAAGCCTTGATCGATGGCCCAACCAACAATGAACGGCTTGATTGTGGACCCCGGTTCGTACACCGCAGAGATGCAAAGGTTCGACCACGCATCTTTCTGACCAGCAGGTTCATTCGGATTGAACGATGGTCGAGACGCCATTGCGAGAATGTCTCCCGTTGCCGGCTGCATCACAATCGCACACGCGCCGGTTGGGGCCCAGCGTTCAACGATTTCATCCAACTGTTTTTCCACCTGCACCTGTAGCGTGGAATCAATGGTGGTGACGATTGTCGCTCCATGCCGCGGAGCCTCGTCAGGCCGAATATCAATCACCGCCCCGCGTGCATCTCTAACTAGAATGCGACTCCCCTCAGTACCGCGAATCGCAGAATCAAAACTCTGTTCAACGCCACCGCTTCCTTCGTTGTCGATATTCCGAATCCCCAACGCATGAGCGGCGAGGTTGCCTTGGGGGTAGCTGCGTTGGTACTCGTTTCGGTAACCCCAGGTCTCTTCCGGCAAATTGAGTTCACGAACCCGCTGAACCTCGCCGTCCGACAACCGACGTTTCACCCAGATGAATCGACGTGACGCTTTCTCAGACAGCTGTTGATAAAGCCGATCCGCGTTCAGGTTCAATGCCGACGCCAGACCCTGAGCGACCTCCCATCGGTTCTCAATTCGAGACGGGTCAAGAAACAGGCTGCGCCGCGTCACTGTGAGTGCCAGCACATGCCCGTTGCGGTCCACAATTTCCCCAGGCCGCGCGGGGATGGTTTCTTTGAACGTCCGTTGTCGGGTTGCCCGAGATGCGAAACCGTCTCGTGAGTAGCCTTGAACCTGCACCAACCGAACCGCAAGTATCAGCCACATCAGCAGAATACATCCAGTGATGAAGCCAACGCGCCAACGCTTAATGTCAGACCGATGATTCATCGCAGATCCTTGCGTCGCAACCGAAACGGCTGCACCGGCCGCTCCCACTTCATGAGCGGCAAATTCATCTGGGGCCGAGCGGCTTGCTCTTCTGTGTTCGGTTCTTCCATTCTCCGCATGTTGGGTTTTGGCAATTGCCGCGGAAGCGGTTGCGGAGCCAGCTGCTGTTGCTGCATGGTCTCCAACATGCGATCGGGTGAAGACAGCTGCTGCGTCTTCAACCGCAGCATGGTGTATTGGTCCAGCAGAATCTCTGTTCGATACTGCTGCCGGCTGACATCGCGCCGCAGATCGAGCATACGTTTCTCGATCACAATCCCCGTCATTGAGACAAGGACCACAAGCACAATTGCACTAATGAACCGAAAAAACATCGCTTGAACCCCCGCGCAGCAACCCACCGCGCGCTTTGGTTCTTATCGTCGGCTCGACCGACTGAACTGGACCGATCGGCCGGCGTTCCCGATTGTGCCGGTTCTGATGACACGTCAAGACGCGAGTAGTTTCTACGGTCGAGCAGCGTCAAGCAAGCCGCCCAACCGGCCTCCCAGCCCCGAAAACACCATCCCAACATCCCCACCGGCATCCGGTGAAGCGGAATGCTTCCTAGAACGGGAGGTCGAGGGCGTTGCAGAGGAACTGCATCATCGGGTTCGCCTTTTTGAAGGTGGACACGGCATCTCTGAAGAACGCGGGAGACTCGATGGCTGATTCGCCTAGTTCTGAGATCGCCATAAAACCTTTGCGTTTGAGATCTTCGATCAAAGC
>JBGCDN010000056.1:0-2768 GCA_045105495.1 Planctomycetaceae bacterium | reverse complement strand
ATCACTGGCGCCTGCGGTTCGGGTGAACTGCATCGCGCCCGGTTGGATTCTGACCGCGTGGGGCGAAGACGCGAGCGATTACTGGCAGGAACGCGTTCGGAAAGAAACACCACTCGACCGCTGGGGGCTGCCGCAAGACATAGCCAATATGACGCGGTTTCTTGCGAGTGAGGAAGCGTCGTTCATCACGGGGCAAGTCATCAACGTCAACGGCGGTGCGGTGCGGTAGTCTCAGGCAATTCACTGATGCGATCACGCTTCCTTCTTTGGAAACGGGCGCAGGCCGAGTAGCATTTCGGCCCGTTCGGTAAGTGGTCTTGCTGCGGATTCTTCGTCGGTGAATTCGGCGAGATTCTGTTTCACGAGTGCATAAACGGCCTGGCGGTCCTGGCTGGTATCGACTTCGATGCATTTGCCTTTGCTACGGAAAAGCTCAACCGTTGGAAGCGTCTCTGCTTTGAAGGTGTCGAACCGGTGCTTCAGGCTCTCGACGTTATCGTCGGTTCTTCCCGTGTACTTCGCTCGACCCATGATGCGCTGCTCGAGGACGTCGTAGGGGCATTCGAAGTACAGCATTCGAGGAAGCTCGGCGTCGCGACCGAAGATCTCGTGCCAGCCTTCTAGATTCGAGAGCGAACGCGGGAAGCCATCGAGTAGGAAGTTGTTCTTGCCTGTGAGTCGCGTCGTTCGCTCCATCGTTTCTTTCAGGAGTGTCACCGTGATCTCATTTGGAACCAATTGTCCTTCCGCAAGGTATTTCTCGATGGTCGACGCCGATGGCCCACCGGCTTGGCGTTCGGCCCTGAGAAGTTCACCCATCGAGAGATGAGTCCAGCCAAGCTGCGATTCGGCGAGCTCGCACATGGTGCCTTTACCCGCACCCGGGCCACCAAGGACGAAGACAACATTGGGTTCCGGGCACGGTTGCCGCGGATCGAAGTGATGCAGAACGACTTTCGGAGCTGGCGCGACGCCCATTTTGTAGACGTCCCATTCACGGTCGGTCGGCGGGAGTTCGTCATCGCAAGTAATGTGGTACGCGAGGTGTCCGTCCAATCTTGCGATTCGCCAAGATGTGTAGCTGTTGGAATACGAAAGCGATGGGCTGCGATCGCACTTCCCATCCGCGCGGTCCCAGGCCAGTTTTCCGTTCCAGTAACCAATGCTGGAGACTGTTCCGGATTCCGATTCCTTTGGTGGTTCCGTCGAAGGAACGAAAAGCCCATCGACCTCCGGAATGCCAGCACCGGAGACTTCAATGTAGTACGTGTTGGGCTTGAGTCCGTTAGGTGAAGTCATAGGGCTCTCCGTGCAATCAAAGTCCGAAATCGTCCGCAATGCCGAGTCACTGTCTTTGTAGCGTAGCAAGCTTACGAGACAGAATTAAACCGCTTGCGATATTGCAGCGGTGTTAGGCCTGTTGACGCTTTGAACTGACGAGTGAGATGACTTTGGTCATAGAAGCCGCAGTGGCTGGCGATGTCGGCAACGGCGACACTTTCAGTTTCGAGAATCCGTCGAGCCACGCCGATGCGAACTTCGCGTATGTATTGGTTTGGCGTGATTCCAAACCGCCGCGCGAACTCGCGATGAAGTTGGCTGGTGGAAAGGCTTGCCGACTTGGCCAGGTCGCCGACGGAAATGGGTTCCGAATAGTTCTCCGTGACGTACTCGACAACTTTCATGAGACGTTCGTGTCCTGTGGCTGCACCAAGAGATTGGCGATAGGGGCGTTTCAGCCCGGCGATGCCAATGACCTTTCCATTTCGGTCGGACAACGGAACCTTGTTGCACTGATACATCCGAGGAATGCCGTTGGCGTCTGGAACCAACCAGATCTGATCTGAAAGAGGGCTCGCCGATTCGATCACCCGGCGATCTTCGTCGATGTACTGTGCAGCGATTGCGGGTGGGAAGAAATCGAAGTCGGTTCGACCAATCATCTCCTCATCGCTTTCGACTCCAACGACGCGGCACACCACTTGGTTCGCTCGAACGTACTGGCCCTTCACATTCTTGATGTAGAGATACACGTCAGGAACAAATTCAAAAAGATGCAGCAGCGAAAGCGGATCCCCCAGCGAATCGAAGAACTCTTTTTGGAGCGGTGTCTGATTCTTGTTTTCTGCGGCCATGCTTCGATCGTACAAATTGCTGCGGTGAATCTGCAAGACCTTAAGCAGTTGATGACGACAATGCCACGACTGACTTTGTCCTTCTATTCATCGCTTGCGAACACCGAGAGGAAACTAATATGTCTTCAACATTGGAAGCTGCTGTCGAACTAACTGCAGATCTTGCTCAGGCAATTGTAGATGCCGCGACTGCTAAGGCTGCTGAGCTGGATACGAAAATGAACATCGCCGTTGTCGATGCCGGGAATAACCTCAAAGCCTTCCGTCGAATGGACGGTGCTTGGCTTGGAAGTATTGATATTTCCATCAAGAAGGCTCGGACAGCCCGTGCGTTTGATATGGCTACCGGTGCAATTGGAACACTTTCGCAACCTGGCGGACCGCTGTTCAATATCGAACATTCCAATGGCGGATTGATCACATTCCCAGGCGGAATTCCATTGGCATCTGCCGATGGATCGATCATCGGAGCAATTGGAGTGTCAGGTTCGACGGTTGAGAACGATCATGCTGTCGCGGAAGCTGGATTGGCTGTTATCTAGAGCTTGATCGGTTGCAGTGGATCCGCGGCGATGGCAACAGCGCTGCGATCTATTCCAACCTTGAACAGGTTCATGTGTTGAAGTGTGACGG
>JBGCDN010000055.1:0-11605 GCA_045105495.1 Planctomycetaceae bacterium | reverse complement strand
AGTGGTCACATCCCTAAGGTAAGTCAGTCGCCGGTAGGCCTACTCTCGGCAGCGAACCGGGTCTGTGCGTCGCAACTGGTGTCTTCTTTTCGAAGGAGTTGCGCGAGAACTGCTGGTTTTTAGCGGCTGCCCAACTGTCCTCCAAAAACTGGTTCGCGACGGAATAAGCTTGTTTTGCAGCCTTAAAAGGCACAATTTGCGGTGAAAGCGGTCTCAAAGCAGCATTTGAGAGATCTTCCAGAAGTGCCGAAAAGTGACAAATTACCTTATGCAAAACGCTGCAAAATCGTATAGTGCCCTTGTGAGGCGCGTCGCTGCAGATCTTGCTTTGAGTCCTCACAAGAGATTTTTTAGGAAGTTGTTGAAGATGGCTGAAGGCACGATCAAGAAGGTTACAGACAAGGGTTTCGGATTTATCGACATTGGTGGCGGCAAGGATTTGTTCTTCCACATGTCAAATCTGGAAGGTTGTCAGTTCGACTCTCTCTACGAAGGACAGAAAGTTTCCTTCACTGAGGGTCAAGGGCCGAAAGGTCCACGCGCTGAAAACGTACGCGTGGTCTGAGTAGATTAAGTCAGCGGAAAGACGCTAAGCCGACGAGAAATCGTCGGCTTTTTTCGTGCGCTGACGAAAGATCCGACGGCCATCGCTCCGAGTGACTTATCCAGAGATTCTGGTTGGGGCCACTGTTTACGAGCTACGCTTTCTCGAACTCTGTTTTCCGAGGATCGGCAATATGAGCGGTGGCATAACGAAGGCGGCTTTTGTGTTGAGTTTTGGACTCGTCTGGACTTTGCACACGCTGGAAGATTCACAGTTGCTCTACAAAATGATGTCCGGTCTCCGTCCAAAAGCCCTCGTGTTGATGGATCGCATCATCGACGTGACATTAGTTTCAATGGTTGGTCGTCACGGTGCAGTGGCCATTCTCGGCGCAGGGAGCTTCGTTGGCGCCTTCCTCGCATATCGTCGCGCGGCGAATGAAGAAGGTCAGCAAGCACAGGCCGCTGTCTGAGGCGAAGGCCGTCGGCAGCGTTCCTCTTGACTGCATGCAGGTTGGCTAAGGTGCGCGCAGGCCCTGAGTCGGTCAAGTACCGGTTCGAGCTGCTTCAGTGACCGTCGCACCAACGTTGCCACATTTCGCGATACGCGGCTTCGAGTTGTCCGACGTAAGTGTCTGCGTCGCAGATGGTCGTTCGCATCCGTTCTCGCAGTTCAGTTCGCAGTCGAAGAAGCTCGCTGGCGTCGCCGCATAGTCCGGCAACGATTTGTGTGTAGGCTTCTGCAGAGTCAGCTACGAGTTCTGGCAACCCCATTCGGTGCAGAGCCGATGCTGTCGGGCGACGCATCGGGCGATCGCCGTAAATGGTTGGAATCGGGACACCCATCCACATCGATTCCAATGCTGTTGTCCCACTGCTCCACGGCGTGCATTCCAACAGCAAATCAATGTTGTGATAGGCCGAGAGGTACTGGCCGTCCGCTGATTCCGAAACAATCTCGAACCGACTTTTGGCGATTCCTGAAGCCACGAGCCGCTCATGAACCTTGGCTCTTAGCTCGGGAGCCTTCGCGAAGGAACTGTGAAACACACGCAGCCTCGCGTTCTCGACTCGCTTCATCACCGATGCCCACAGAGCCAAAGTTTCATCAGTTAATTTGTTAGGGCGATGCATCGAACCAAGCGTTACGAACCCGTTTTCTTTGACTGGTGCGGGACGAACTTCGGGGCAGTTGCCTGGTGGAAGCCAACACGAACCGCCATCCGGTAGTCGCCAAACTGTTTCAACGTAGAAGTCATCGTCTGAAACCGGGTCGCGAACTTCATCGGAGATGACGTAGTCCATCGTCCGGAGTCCGGTCGTGTTCAAGTATCCCAGCATCGAGACCTGGACCGGAGCAGCGCGGTGGGCGAAGATACTTAGTCGGTTGTTTGCCGTGTGCCCTGCAAGGTCGATGAGGATATCGATTTCGTCTGCCACAATTTGAAGTTGGGCGTCATGGCCGCTGAGAGAATGCAGCGATCGCCAGTGATCAGAACATTCACGAACTTGCTTAGTGGTTTCATCGACGACATCGCTCAGGGTGTAGCAATACGTCTCTACTTGTTCGCGATCGTGTTGCTGCAGGATTGGTAGCACGAAGCTGACCAGGGGGTGATTGCAGAAGTCTGGCGAGACATAGCCAATACGTAGTTGTTTGTGAGGCAGTCGGTAGTTGCCAAAGGCTGTCGGTGTTTGTAAGGCCGGGAATCGGTTCGCCCATTCGATGTGTTCGTTCACGACACTTCGTCTGCTGATGCTCGAAGACAGATTGAGTGCGAACAGGAAGTTGTCAGCGGCCGCGATATCCGTTGGGTCCAGGGTGTGCGCTTTTCGGAAGCAATGCAATGCCATCTCGGTATCGGCAAGCATTTGATGGCACTTGCCAACGCAGCTCCATGCGTTCGCATGAGTCGGTTCAAGCTGCAAGGCTTTGTTTACGACCGCTTGAGCTTCCTGAAACCGGTTTGCTTCCTGATACGCGATGCCAAGGTTCACCAGTGTCTTCACCGATTCAGGATTGACCTTCCGAGCCGCTTCAAACTGGCGAATTGCATCGTGCAGCGAACAGCGGTTGCGATGAATCGTCCCGAGGTTATTCAGTGCCGCCAGATGTCTCGGATTGAGTTGAAGAACGCGCTGTGTGCACGATTCGGCTTTGTCCAGCTTTCCGAGTTCGAGATGAAGTCGGCCAAGGTTTAGCCATGCGTCAACATGGTTGTCATCGTTCTCAATCGCGTTCTCGAAGCTCTCAGTCGCTTCGCGTTTGTTGCCAAGTTGCTGAAGAGCGATCCCTCTCACGTTCCAGCCGCGCGGGCAATCGCGGTTCAGCTTCAGGCACTTGTTTGCGGCAATCAACGCTTCTTCGAACCGAGCGACCGCAAGTAACGTGGTAGCAAGGTTCTGATAGTAAGCAGCCACATCACCCTGCAACGAGATTGCGCGTTGAATGTACTCGATGCCCTGTTGGTGCTGGCCGACCTGATGGGCGATGACACCTGCGAGATGCCATGCGTCGGCGATGTTGGGGTCGGTTGAAAGAACCTGCGCGTACACAGTTGCAGCTTCCGCCAGCTGGCCTCTGTTGTGTAACCCGATGCCCTTCTGCAACAAGGTATCGTTGGGGTTAGCGTTCCGCTTCCGGTGCGAGGTCTTCAATGCGAGTCACCAATCTGAAGCTGGTCATGCGGACGCCAGAGCGGTGGACATCGAAGGTTCAGACGTGAACTTGCGGTGAGGAACCGAGTTTGGACAGATCTAGCACTGGGGCGATGGCCAGTTCGCTTGCAAAGTTGCGGATGCTGCCGAAGAGGACATTCTTCAATGACCGTTGGCCATTGAAGGGGAACGTGCGTGAAGCCGCAGATTCGGCTCTTGGACCGGTCAAACGGAACGGCGTAATTTGGTGACCACGACTATTGGTGATCGGATCTCTGGAAGTTCCGAACTTCTTTGTCCAGACACTGCCTGTGATCGGAGGTACTACCCTGACCTGATGACGAACATCAGGGCGATTCACTGAAAGGCAACAATATGTTTGGTCAGGTTAGGAAGCTCAGCCCTAGAGCTCAACGAGGCGCGTTACGTCGACATCGGCAGTCCCGACACAGTTCTGTTGAAGCAATGGAGATTCGCGTCCTGCTCGCTGCAAGCATCGATCGATCTGAGGGTGTCGTCACCGTTGAAGGGACCGAGGACGCCGACACGGTTTTATTGGAGTACGTCAACACAAACAACTCGAGGGTACGCATTTCGATACTCGGCCAGAAAGGTGAGGAACTCGAAGTAGAGGCGTACCGGATCAACAACCTTGATCTCAAATCGCGAATCACCATCAGGACTTTGGGTGGCAATGACACGATAAGAAATAGCACATCACTGCGAGTGGAAGCTCATGCAGGCATTGGGGACGATACTGTCGACGGCGGCAGCGGAGGTGACGAGATTCATGGTGGTCGGGGTGACGACAGTTTGACTGGAGGTGAAGGACCAGATGTCATTTTTGGAGGCGGCGACGCGGACACAGTACACGGTGAAGGAGGCAACGACGAACTTCACGGCGACGACTACTCCTACTACTTGCAAGCCGCTGATTCAGTCACTGGTGGCGAGGGCCACGATACGATCCAGGGGCATGGAGGCAACGACACTCTGCTCGGCGGTGACGGCGATGACTCAATCCTGGGTGATAGTGGGCTCGATACAATTGCGGGCGGCGACGGCAACGACACGCTCAGGGGTGGAGGCTCGCGCGATCTCATAGAGGACGATGAGGGGGACAATCTTTTAGACGGTGAATCCGGGACGGACTTTCTCTTTGCAGGAATCGGGGCGAATACGCTGGTCGGCGGTGCGGGGGCAGACGTGATTTACGCTGGCCGGGGCAATCAGGCTTATGGGGGGCTCGGCAACGACACTATGTATGCAGGTACGGATTCCACACTTCACGGCGAAGCCGGGGACGATGTGCTGCACGCAAGTTTTGGAGAGACCGAAGTACACGGCGGCGACGGCAATGATACTCTGCACGGAACCATGCAGGGTGATGTCCTCTACGGAGGCGAAGATAACGACGTCATTCACGGGCGCGGTGGCGCAGATCTGATCTACGGAGATGCCGGTCACGATAAGCTGTACGGCGAAGACACTGAAGATGTCAATCAAGGCTCCGATACGATCTACGGCGGATCAGGCAACGACACGCTGTATGGACGCGATGGAAATGACAGGCTCTATGGTGATTCTGGCAATGACGTGATATTCGGGGAGGCCGGCCGAGACTCGGTTTGGGGCGGTGCCAACGCCGACTACATCGACGGCGGAGTCAGCTACGACCGGCTCTACGGACAAGATGGCAATGACACTTTGTTTGGCCAAAGCGGGCGCGATCGGTTGTATGGAGGCGACGGGAATGACCGACTTCTTGGTGGAAGCAACAACGACACGCTTGAAGGAGGCGACAACGACGACACCTTGATAGGTGGGACCGGAAGTGACTCGTTGCTCGGCCAGAATGGAGACGATCGACTGGAAGGGAATCGGGATGGTTCCCGTGACACATTGCGTGGCGGTTCCGGTTCCGACACCTACGTAGATAACCGGGTCTGGGTGCAAAATGGCTTCTTTGGGACTTATCGTTCCGAAGATTTCATCTCCGGGCTTGGACCCAATGACACAAGAGAGATTCGGTACCGGTAGAACGTTGAGCAGGGTTGTTCCGATCATAGTGTTCCCGTCGTGGGCCAATTCTGGTGTTCTTTGTGAAGCCAGGATTGGCATGGACAGATGAGAGCTCTCTAAAAGGTCGCGTCACACAATCCGGAGGGGCGAAAGAACCATGCCGCAGGGACTTGAATCAGCGAAGTACTTTCGGCCGGACGAGATCATTATTTCTGACCCACGTCGACAAGAGCGAACGCCGAGTTCTATTGAGCGGATCAATAAGATGATCGGCCTTACGCTCTGTCCGCTCGCTTTGGTAATTGGCGTGGTCTGGTTTTGTCAGCAGCGGCGTGAGTACGTTGCCAAAGTCAAAGAGCGGAAAGCGGAACACGCGAAGAGAGACTACCTGGCCGAATACCACGCCGAGCGAAGACGTCGCACGATTTACGTCTCGCTGGAGGAATACAACGAGATTCAGTCGGAACGCATCCGCAACTTCCAACGCCGCAAGAACCAGCGCTAATCAGTTCTGCTCAGGATCGCCCGGCGTGCATTTATTTGTACTGCGATCCCTTCAAGCACGTCGCCCTATCGCTGCCTGAAGCATGGGCCGCAACCCGACTCATTCGGCAGGTGTTCCAGGATCCAGCCCCATGATACTACCCTCTCGCACGGTATAGCCTTTCGGGGGGACAGTGCTGAATAGCGACGCATCTATCTCTTGATTGAAGACCATGTTACGCACTGTTCCACCTCTGATAACCGTTCCGTCTAGTTTGACATCGGCGTCAATCTGAATCGGCAGTTCGGTGGCCTTGTCAATCCAATAGGTTCTCACGATGACACAGTCACGCAGGTCTTCGGTTTGTTGAAAACCGACGGCCTGTTGGCCAGCAATCTTCTTTTCGCCGACATTGGTCATTTCTCCGGGAGGAATTTGGGTCATTGCTGCATAGAAATTTTCCGCTGGGTTCGGACCGAGATCCGTCACTGTCGTTTGGCCCGTTTGCATATTGAGAACCGTCTGAGTCTTAAGCAATGTGCAAGACTTTCTCTCTGGATCAAGAGTCACAGACTCGCCCGTTTGTGCATTGGTAATTGCAATGAAAGTAGAACCCATTCCCGACTGTTCGCTGCGGTGCAAGAAGCGTCCCTGAATCCAGACTCGGCGTGCGACAATCGGATCCCCATTCTGGATCTTCTCTTTGAGTTCCTGAATGTACTCGCGCAGGTTCTCCATTTGCTGATCAACTTGTTCCGAGACGAATTCCCTGCCCTGCTCTTTCATCGCGTTGGCTTCGAGCGTGGTCATCTCCAACAGGTTCTCCATTTCCTTCAACTTCGCCTCGGCTCCGGCTTCGTTGAGGTACTCCACGTACTGAAGCGACTTTGTTGACGCGAATTGCCGTTGCACCTGAGCGAATGCAACGCTGCCGGAAGGAACGTTGAGAACAAAAAGAACCACTACGCATATTGCCAGCATCGCCGTAGCGACAGCAACGAAAGTGCGTCGTGATGGACCTGCCGTTGTTGGCAGGGAACTCGACTGGTTCGTGGTTGTCTTGAGCACACGTTTCGTCACGCGATCCGCAGATTCCTGGGGGGCGTTGAGGTTTGCAACATTCATGATGGTTTCCTCGATGTCCTCAGGCGACAGAGGCTGCTGTTTCATCTGCTTTCTCCATGCACAATTGGAATGATGGCTTTCATCTTCCCGCGAGCTTTCGCCAATAAAGTTGCAACAGCTCCTCGAGGTATCTCGAGTAATTTTGCAATTTCTTCGTGCGTCAATCGTTCGAAGCAGGCTAGGCAGAACACTTCTGACTCGCGTGGTGGAAGGCGTACGACCAGACTGCGAAGTCGGTCGTGAACTTCCTGGTGTGAGAGCTGCTCGCTGACTTCAGCCTCGCGTGAATCGATAGGTTGGAACTCCAGCGAACTGAACCTTCGAGTTGCTCGAAGTAGATCAAGTGATCGACAAACCGCCATGCGTCTGAGCAACCCTGGCCACGCATACTCTTCCTTCGCCGTCCACTTTTGAAAAGCTTCGACGAGTACGTCTTGAGCAACATCTTCTGCATCAGCCAGTCGTCCCAGAACTCGCAGCGCCGCGCTGACGATGGCGCCGGAATTGGCTACGACGATGTCTTCCCAGTCCGAATTGGCCACGAGCTTTTCCTATGAGCGGTAGAACAAATGGTTCTCACCCTTCTATCGCGGCTCGTCCAACTGCGATCACCCAAAATCCGGAAAGACTCGGAAACACATCAGTTGACCGGGCTGTCTGTGGTGACGTGGTATGCTGTTTGCCGGTTGATCACCCAGCGAGCCCGACGAGATGCAACAAGTCCTGAGGCCGCCAGATTGCGACAAGCGCCTTGTTGCAAGCAGTCCGCCGTAGCGCCAGAATCCCGGATTCCACTCTCTCTCTTCGCATACACAAGTTCGCCGACATGCCGCTGACAACCCGTTCAACAACAATCGAAGGCGAAGGCCGCGTTCGCGCGGATGTGGTCGTGCGACACCTTTCGGGAGCATCACATCGCCAGGTGCGCGGCATGTTTGATAACGGCTGCGTTACTATCAACGACGCGCCGTGTGACAGTGGAGCAACCCCGGTTAAGAGTGGCGATGTTGTGGTTGTTAACTACGAGCCTGAGCGCAAGTATCGCGAAAAGAAGAAGCGTTGGGACGACCGGACATTCACAATCGCGTATGAAGATGACGACTTGATCGTTGTCGATAAGGCAGCCGGAACACTCACGGTTCCAACCGACGCGAACGAATCAAACACGCTGGTCGATCGCGTTTCTATTTGCATCAGTCACTCAAAGCGAGACAAGGAAGCGTGGCTGGTTCATCGGCTGGACCGCGATGTCAGCGGGCTGCTGGTGTTTGGTAAGCATAAGAAGATCGCCGACCTGCTGATCGATCAGTTCAAAGAGAGAAAGCCAGAACGACGTTACGCAGCCATCGTGGCGGGCCAGATGACTAGCGCAGAAGGCACGTTTCGTTCTCACTTGGCAACCGGCAAGAACCTCGACCGGTTTGTGACCGGAGAATCGGCCGACACTGAGCTTGCGATTACCCACTACAAGGTTCTGGATCGACTGTCCGACACAACTCTCATCGAACTCAAACTGGAGACCGGTCGTCGCCACCAAATTCGCGTTCAGCTGTCACACAACGGCTTCCCGGTTCTGGGCGACCGTCGCTATAAGTCAAAGCTGGCGGCTCACCCCAAGTGGCTTCGCAAACGCATCGCCCTTCACGCAAAAACACTTGGCTTCGACCACCCGCTCACGGGCAAACCGCTTAGGCTGGAATCCCCACTCCCCCCCGCAATGGCAAAGTTCCTCGCGAAGAACTAAGTCATGGGAACTCAGCGGCGACGGCATCGGGCGAGTTAGGGCATGGCACCAGGCTGGGCATCGCCCACCGGTCCGGGATGAAGAAATGCCGAACCAAGCCAGGCTGGTGGGCAATGTGGAATGCCCACTCTACTTTCTGGTCCAGTTCATGGTGATCCCATTCGAGCACGTTGACCCTGTCGCGAAGCCCCGGTTGAACCCACTGAGTCATGGGCCGGGCATACTTGTGCCCGATCGCGTTACCTTCTTCGTCATAAACGAATGCGAGGTCATGCCCCACTACATATTCCCTTGCTGTTTTAGAGAGTCCGACGCCCGTTAGCCACGGGTCCAACATCACCGGAAATGGACCACCAGTCCCAGCCATGCCAGCGTTGTTGTAGTTCCCACGCACCTTGTAGTCTTCAACATCGAACCGATAGATGTCGTTTGTCCCGGGTTAATCAAATCAATCTGGGTGATTCGATCAGGTGCCCCAAACTGACTCACAACCAAGTCGCGAGAATGGAGGTCACCAAGCGTTGTACCGGAATTTGAAATGATCAAACTGGCTTATTGGTTGTTGAATACCACTCAGCGAATCGCTGCTTCCGGTCCGTCAAACGTCGAACCAGCAGGACGTGAGCCAGTCCCGTTTGCTCACGTCCTCGTGATTCGAACGTCAAAGTAACACGATCACGCTGACTGACCTCCAATTCGATGTCCGCGTCCGTGACATACTGGCGCGCTCTAAGCCCCTCTTCGTTGCTTTCTTTTACGAGACGACAATTGTGGTCGAACTCGTCAATCAACGGGTATCTGATACCTCTAATTCTCCCGTCATCAAATCCCCTACGATCGGGACAGTTTATGCTTTTTTCTAACAAGTGCTTCTACGCGGTGATTTGAAAGCAAGTGCTAATCGGCAGTCTCGACAACGAACTCAGACGAGTCTTTGTACGGAGGGCATCAGTGTCTTTGGAATTGCCACCATTTCCCATTTTGGTTGATGACATTGAAGAGTTGCGCCCTTTTCCCGCGGCCGCTCGCCAGGTCATGGAAGTCTGCGAGCGAGACGACGTCGATGCGAGACAAGTCGCCGAGATTATCTCACATGCGCCAACTCTGTCATTGAAAATCCTGCGAGTTGCTAACAGTCCGCTCTATGGGTTCTCGGGAGAAATCCGGTCCGTCGATCACGCTGCCGTTGTTCTTGGGTTGCGAAAGGTGAAGGAACTTGCCGTTTCGTCCGCCGTCGGCGAAGTCTTCGGGGGCGGACACACCGGGACTTCGAGAATTCGCAATAAACTGTGGCGGCATTCGCTGGCCTGCGGATGCTTCGCGCGAGTGCTTTCGAAGCTTGAAGGTTCCGTCGCGCCGGACGAGGCCTTCATGGCAGGGCTTGTTCACGACGTGGGCAAACTCGTCCTGTTCGATCACCAGCCAATGGAATACGCAACCGTCATTGGTCACGGTCTGCAGTCGAACGTGGAAAAAGAGATCCAAAAGTTTGGACTCGATCACGCTGAGATCGGTCGTCGATGTGGCGAAAACTGGGGGCTGCCTTTTGAGATCCACGAGGCGATCTGTTTTCACCATCGACCAGCTGATGCCATAGACTGCGAACCTCTTGCCAGAGTTGTCTCAGCAGCAAACTTACTAACGCGAATCTGGCTGACTGAGAAACTGAACAACGACCAGGACCTCGGTCCAGTAATGGAGGCTCTAAACGCCGACGTCAATCCTGACGACATTGCGGACGCTCGCGAGTCATCGATTGAAGAACTGGATGCCGCGATTAATGCCTTTTCCTGATCGACACATGACTGACACAGATTACCCCATTGAAGAGTACGGCAACGAACTGCCGTTTCGACGTCTTCTCAAAGCGGCCTACTTTCTGCTGGGCGTTCTTTTGCTGGGAACTTTTGGCTACATGGTGGTCGAAGGCTGGGGGTTTGCGGACAGCTTCTACATGACGGTCATCACCGTTTCCACCGTGGGGTATGGCGAAACAAACACACTTTCCCCGGACGGACGAGCTTTCACGTCCGGGCTGATTTTCCTGAGTCTCGTCAGCATGACTGGTTGGTCAGCCGTCCTTACCAGTTTCCTCGTCGAAAGTGATCTCAGCGGAAACTTCCAACGAAGAAAGACAGCACGCATGATTTCTCAACTCAAAGGCCACACCATTGTTTGCGGCACCGGATTGATGGCTCAGGCCGTTATTGAGCGGCTCGCCAGAAAACGCACTGATGTGGTGGTCATCGACAGCGATGCAGAGGCTCTCGATACCCTGAAGAAACGATTTCGGCGGCTGCTGGTTCTTGAAGGCGAAGGCACCAACGAAATGAACCTGGCCAAAGCAAACGTACTGGAAGCTAGTCACGTCGTCGCAGCAACGGATTCCGAAACGGACAATCTCCTGATCGGCATCACCTGCAAAGACATGGGGCCGAATCTCACCGTAATCGCACGCTCAAACAACATCTCAATCGCCAACCGAATGCGTAAGTCAGGCATCGACGAAGTAATCTCGCCGAGCCAACTGGGCGGTGAGCGAGTAACCGACCTGATCCTGGGTTAAGAGACACCTACACGTTTCCGGCACTCCGATTCGGTGAGGTGAGGTGGTCAGGTTTCAGGGACAGGCGAGTCTCTTATTTCTGGGGAACCGGAGAGGTACCACAGGATGGCTCGCGGGAAGAAGCAGGGAGAGAAGAGGGCTCGTTGGACCACCCCGCGAAGCCCGAGAAGTCCGAGGCATCAAACCCACCACCCAACCAGAACACGTAGCCGAAAAAGGGGACTGGCTGGACTGGCTAGAATGTCCCCCTTTTCAGTGGTCCGACTCGACGACTGTGCCAGCGATGGGGAGAAATCCAACACTGCTTAACCAGATCCGTACTTGAAGAATTACCTCATGCGGTGGGGCGGTCAGAAATGACCGTCCCTACTGCGATAAAGAGTGTCTTCGCATCCTGGACCTGGCTGTACGTCGGTGAGCGGCTTATTGATCCGGGGCGGGCACAGGATCGGGTCTGGTTCGT
>JBGCDN010000054.1:0-11575 GCA_045105495.1 Planctomycetaceae bacterium | reverse complement strand
TCGAGCCTGCGCAGGTTCCAGAATGTCGTCCAAATAGGCCAATAGAGTTCTGAGCGTTAGTCGCATGTCGCGGCCTCATTTGCAGTGAATTCGCTGGGGATCTGCCCGAACGCAGCCCTCCGTGGCTAATAGTGGCGCGGTCGGACACAATCCGTACAACAATCTGCAATTTTTCTAAGCGGTCCAATGAAGCGAAACGCTGCGTTCTTCCTTTGCCTGGTATGTTCCGGCATCCTGCTTGGTGCTGAACCAGTGGATGGAGGTCAGACAAAGCGGGTGCTTCTCATTGGCCAAAGCCCTGACAATCACAAGCCCACGACCCACGAGTACATGCCATCTGCCGCGTTGATGTACACGATGCTGTCGCGAGTTGATGGTGTTCAGCCGGTTGTCGTGAAGGCGGATGGAAAGTGGGAGGGTGGGCCGGATCTACTGGATTCAGCAGACGGCGTCTTCCTGTTCGTCAGCGAAGGAGCCCGATGGATCAGCAAGGAACCGAAGAGGTTGGCTGCGTTCCAACGACTGGCGAAACGCGGCGGCGGACTCTGTTGCTGGCACTGGGGCATGGGCAGTCGAACGGCCCAGCCGATTGATGCATTCGTGAAGTTGTTCGGCGGCTGCCACGGGGGGCCGGATCGCAAATACAAGTTCGCGAACTTACCGGCGACAATCGTGACGCCAATGCACCCAGTGTTGCGCGGCGTGGAACCGTTTCGCGGCGAAGAAGAGTTCTACTACGCTCTGAAGTTTGGAAAGAACCACCAGCATGTGATTCCGCTGATGACTGTTGAGATCGACGGAAATTCACACACCGTAAGCTGGGCATTGGAACGCCCGGAAGGCGGGCGATCGTTTGGTTTTTCAGGCGGCCACTATCATGCTCGCTGGCAAATGGAATCGTATCGTCGACTGGCCGTCCACGGCGTTCTTTGGTCCATCAAAGTTCCCTTCAAGAAGCCAGTCAACGTTGACGCCGATGATCAGATGCTCCGACTGCTCCCGCGAGTAAACAGCAAATCAGCGGGCTGATTATTCGAATCCAAGGTTCCGCTCAATGCTGCGAGCGCGGGGTGACATGAGGTACTTTTTGAACCATTGGTCGTCTGCTTCGAATTCGCTTTCCTGTTCAGCGCGACCTTCGGTTCCGACGAAGTCCCATTCTGAACCGGGGTCGTCGCCGGCATCACGGTAATCGTGTGGGTTCGGTCGAAACGAATCGAACATTCGATGACTAAGTAGTTCCTGAGTCTGGCATCCTATTGAGGAGCAGACACAGAAGGCGAACAGAAGGCGCAGGTAGGTCGTACGCATGAAGAGCTCCGGCGGCGAGGGGTGGAGATGCCGTTGCAGTAGAAGTGAGAATGAGATGAGACACGGAGTCTAAGCCCAAACCACCATTCGCGCCCAGATTTCAAGATCGGCAAATGCTGCCGGTGAACCTCGAAGCCTTGCGGTCCGAATTCGCAGTACCGGCGTGGTCTACCTCTTCTCTCGCAGACCAAGGTTTCGCCGATACGCGTTGAGGAAGTCAGGCCCCGCCGCGTCAGTGATCGCCGACCACTTCGCTTCGACCGACGTGAGGAGATCGGCAGCTGAGGTCTTTGCGAGGGCATCAACGGTCAAAGCGTTCGAAAGGACATCAGCAAACTCATTTGCGTTTGGAACCGGCATGAACAGCACGACATCTGATGTGCTGAGTGAATCGATAGAGACCGTCACGTATTCGGTCGCTTCGTCGATCGTGAGCTGCGGCTCAAACATGCCGGGGGCAACATCAGCATGCCAGGTTGCAGTGAACCCACGCAATGGCGCGCCTTCGGTGGCGGTGGTCGCATCGATGATTGTTGCAACAAGGCTATAGGCTGCCTTGACCGCAATCTCGTCGTCGTTGTCAATCACACCAACCACGTGGCCGTCAAAGCCAGCCAGCGCCGGTTGGTTCAGGTAAGTGTTGTCCCATTCTCCAAGTGAAGGACTGAAGACCTCGTTCGAACCCGGCAAACGACAGAAGCCAAGCCGAAGGTCTTCAGCTCGATCGATCATGTTCGCGTTCGTTGTTGGCTCGTAGGCAATTCCAATCGCAGCCTTGCCAGACAGCAATGCTTCCCGACATTGCAGCGGATTCATTTCCCAACAGTGTGCAAGAGCCGGCGCCACCTGTTGCAAGTGTTCCAACCCGCGGACGAAACCTTCACTCGCAATTTGTGGCTTGCCGGAATCAGTGTCAAATAACACACCGATACTGTCACTCGGACTGGCGTACGCAATCGACCGCGCCAAAAACATCATCGCGCGTGAATCCTGATGCCATGGCTCAACGGCCTGCAGTCCAGTTGCCCAGTCTGCGATGGAACTGACCAGCTGGTTGTATTCCAGCCAGGTCTTTGGCGGCTGCAGTCCGGCGGCATCCAGCAAATCTTTGCGGTAGTAGCAGACGATCGGCGGGCAGGTTATCGGAACCAATTTTGGATCGCGCGATCGTTTTACAACTCGGTTGCGGAGGCCAGACAACAGTTTGCTCCAACTCAGTTCGTCGCGGCCAGGCGTTCCGTTGGGAACAATCGCAAGTTGGTCTGACAGAACATGGCTGTCGGCGATACTCAGAAGCACAATGGAACCGGGGTCGAAGCTGTCTGGTTCGAAACTGCTGTATGGAACCAGTCTCGCTTCAGCCCCTGTCCGAGCATTCCACTCTTCAACGAATGGGTCCAGAAACTCTGCAAGTTCGTCGTTGGCAGGAAAATGCAGCGAAAGAGATCGCCCCTCGTACGGAGCCATCGCTTCAACCGAGTCGTCCTTCTTGTCGGTGCAACCTGTCAGGCAAACACCGAGCACTATCAGAATTGCAGTTCGTTTCATGATCACGGTCTGTCTGAGTTCAACAGGTTAGGTAGAAGACATCTCTAACGGACTACTCGCCCAGCACAACGGGAACCGTAAGCGCTCTTCCTTCGCGAACGATCCTAATCAGAACTTCGTCGCCTGGATTCTTCGAATCGATATAGCTTAAGAAGTCTTCAGTCGTTGTGGTTTCATTGCCATCAACACCCACAATGAGATCCGCAGCAGTCCGGTCGAGGCTCTCAATGACAAAGGGGCCGCGACGATATTCAACAAGCTTTGGCCCTTTCAGACCTGCACGGGCAGCCGGACCTCTTGGGTCCAAAGTCTTGATAAGAAGCCCTTTGTTGGTTTCGTAAACGCGAGTGATTCCAATGTCGGCTCGAACGACACGACCTTTCTCAATCAGCTGTGGCACAATTCGTTGCACAAGAGAGATCGGTATCGCAAATCCAATCCCTGCGCTTTGACCGGTTCGGGTGGCGATGGCGGTGTTCATTCCGATCAGTCGTCCGTGCGAATCAAACAGTGGGCCGCCTGAATTTCCAGGGTTGATGGCCGCATCGATTTGAATGATCGACTTAATCGAACGCGCTTGGGTGACTTGCAGAGATCGGTTCAAACTGGAAATCACACCGGTCGACAACGTGCGTTCGTACCCAAACGGATTGCCAATCGCGAACACCTTCATGCCAACCCGCAGCTTTCGAGAATCACCAAGCGGCGGCGGAAACAGAACTTCGCGAGGAGCATCAATTCGAATGACGGCTGTATCGTTAATTGGGTCTGCCCCAACACGTCGAGCTTCGTAAGTCTCGCCATCGTACAAAGTAACCCGAATCTCCCTCGCGCCTTCGATAACATGGTAGTTGGTCAGAATGTGACCATCCTTGTCGAGGACGCAGCCTGAACCGGATCCTTCTTTGTCGTTGCCGTCCAAGAGGAACCCACGACGCGGGGTTCGAGTCATGATGTTGGCAACGCTGCGGTTGTTCTTCTCGTAGATGTGAACACTGACCGCTTCGTCCGGAGTCAGTCCGTTTTCGTCGTAAACGTCAGGTAGAGCAGTGGGTGCCTGTACGGCTGGCACGTTGAGCGTTCTCTGCCTTTGCTGAAACGCCCGGGCGTGAGCGATATTGCCGGATGTTGGAGAGTTCAACCACAGCGTCAAACCTGACGCAAATGTTGCTGCCATGATACAGGTCGCGAGTTGTTTCATGATGGTCTCCGATGTCGAGTTGACTGAGAAGCGTTCCATTTCATCGTGTGCAGTGGTCACATTGGGAAAGGTGTGTCTCGACCATTGCGACAGCACTCTAACGTGACGTTCTTAACGTCTGTAACGAATTGTCAGGTAGCCGCAAGGCAGAGCCTGATTGGCCCAAAAAACGTTGCAAAACAGTGCTTTTCGAGTTACCGTGGACTTTGAAAACCGTCTCCAAAGTCGCAGATTGATAGTTGCCGGATCAGCTCCTGGCAACGGCGTTTTTTTGAAGCTCCTTCCCCACCTGCGAACCTTCGATTTACACGTTCCAATCACAGTACGTAGCAAGCAGAGTTTACGATGGAATTCGCGGACGGGTTAACAGTCGGGATCGATCTCGGCACCTCAAACTCGGCCATCGCTTACCTCAATGCTGACGGTGAACCTGTTCTGTTGCCGGACGAATCCGGGAACGACATTACCCCGTCGATTGTTCGGTTTACGGGTGGCCAGGATGTCGAAGTGGGCCACCTTGACCCAGACGATATCTCCGACCCTGACGACGTCATCGTTGCTGTTAAGCGACAGATGGGAACGCAGGATGTTGTTCGAGAAATCGACGGTCAGCAGCTGCGCCCGGAGTTCATTTCTGCACTAATTTTGCGAAAGCTAAAGCAGGCTGCTGAAGCTCAGATTGGACCGATCGCAAACGCAGTGATATCGGTTCCATACTACTTCAACGACCCTTGCCGACGGGCGACACGCGATGCGGGCGAGATTGCCGGGCTGAATGTTGTCGACATCATTAACGAACCAACCGCAGCGACGTTGGCATACGCTTGGATTTGTGGAGAACTTGGTCGAACAGAAGTCTTCAGTTCAGAGAAGAAGATTCTGGTCTACGACCTCGGGGGAGGAACCTTCGACGCGACTTTGGTTCGATACACACCGACGGACTTTCAAGTCATCGGAACCGATGGTGACACGTTTCTCGGTGGGCTCGATTGGACCAAGCGAATTGTCGACATTGTAAGCGACAAGTTCATCCATCGATTCGATGTTGATCCACGCGACGATTCGTATGTCATGCTCCATCTTACGGCTCAATGTGATGTCGCTAAGCATGAACTCTCTGTGCATGATTCAACGACCGTCACACTGTATTACGATGATACCGAACTGAACGTTGTCATCTCGCGAAAAGACTTTCAGCAGCGATCTGGTGACTTGCTCCAACGGACCCGCGACACAGTCGAACTGCTGCTAAGCAATTGTCAAACAGATCCTTCCGAGCTGCATGAGACAATCCTCATCGGTGGTTCTACGAATATGCCTGCGGTGGCTGAAGTGCTGAAAGAAGTAACCAGCCGAAAGCCTTCCAATCGACTCGACGCAGAACGCGCGGTGGCGCAGGGGGCTGCGGTGCATGCGGCGATTCTTGATGCCCGCCATCGCAAAGAAGGCAATGTGGCGGAGTCTTTGTTGAAGCGGCTGCGGTCGGTTCGAGCCGAAGATGTGAATTCGCATTCGTTGGGCATTGAACTGACGGATCCAACAGACCAGACGCAGAAGACCAACCACATCATGATCCCACGCAACTCGCGCTTGCCGAGCAACAAGCGTCAGCGGTTCAAAACGAACCAAGCGAATCCGGAAGGGATCCGAGTGCGGTTACTCGAAGGCGAATCGCCCCAAGCGTCGGCATGCACGGTTGTGGGAGAGTGTCGCATTACCGGCTTGCCAGCAGACTTACCGGCCGGTTCACCCGTCGAAGTGACGTACCAGTACGACGTGGATCGTCACATCAATGTCTACGCCAAAGAACTTGTGGGCGGTAACGAAGCGTCGGCAAGCATCGTCTGGGACTCAGCCGACCCGCTCACCTCAGCCGAAGACCTGCAGCAGGTCGCCAACTCTTACGCCGTCCACTAAGCAAATTCCTGTTAGCTACAGACAGGCGGATCTGAAATTATGGCGACATTCGTGGCACTCCTGAGAGGTGTGAACGTTTCCGGCAAGAACAAGCTACCGATGGCCGACCTCCGCGCTGCTGTGGAATCAGCCGGCTTTTCCAATGTTCGGATATACCTTCAAAGCGGCAACGTGGTCGTCGATTCGAAAGGGTCGGCGAAATCGATTGGACAGCAAATTCACCAGCTAATCGATGACAACTTCTCTCTCGATGTCTCTGTGCTCGTGAGGACCGCCCGACAGTGGCATCAGGTGGCAGCGTCTAACTCATATTTCGAAGCCGGGATCGATCCGAAACGCCTGTATGTGACCTTTACGGGGCGGAAGACAAAAAGCTCGGACAAGAAAAGGCTCGACACGATCAAACTCGGCGAGGATAGGTATTCGCTGCATGGCAGTGAGATATACCTTGACCTTGTTTCAGGGGCAGGTCGAACGAAGCTGACCAACAATGCAATCGAGAAGAAGCTGGAGGTTGTGGCCACAACTCGCAATTGGCGTACAGTTCAGCAGATTCTAGCGATGCTTCCCTGAGATCGTTCCTGGTTCCAGCGAAGTCGCGGCCACTTGATTGCAAAAGCGAGAATCGATCAGCATACTCTTCGTCCGCATTTAAACTGCCTCATTCGAAAGGCAGTCTTGGACGCGGGCGGCACAATCCAAGCTACAGCCCCTATAGCTCAGTTGGCAGAGCACCGGATTCTTAATCCGTAGGTCCTAGGTTCGAGTCCTAGTGGGGGCACTCCAAGCCAGTGCGATTTCGTACTGGCTTTCTCTTTGCGCGAGTCTTGAACACAGTTCCACCTGCGCACGACCTTGCCGCCGTTGCCGATTGTTCACAGCAGTCTCAGTCTGTTCAATCTTGCCCCCGCAAGACGCCGACGCAACTTCCTTACCAAGCAAGATCTTGCTCCCGCACCTGCAATTTGCATCTGTGAAAGTGAGATCAAGTCACCAGTTTGGTTGGTAATTGCGGGTCGAGTTACCTCCCACCCGCGGTGGCTCCGCCGCGAGATCGCGGCGGGGTCAATTTGCATAGACCTTTTGAATCGGCTGGAACTGAACTGACCGTGCTGGCGTCTTAAGCCATGAGCTTCGTGCTCAGTCGCAGCGCTGCCCGACCTCGGACCGGTTCCAAGGGCACAGCAACGATTGTTGTTACGATTGTGCGGGTTGAAAGAACCGAATGATTCCAGCCAAACGTGAAGGTAGTCCGATTCCAGGCTTGAACCATGTCGTTTCAGCCGCCATAAGTTGGAAACTGCTTGACAGTTATGAAAGGTGACTGGTAGCTTGAACCCAAGTCATTCGTTCATTTTGGCGGCTCATTTCATCGATTTCTTGTCGGCTCATTCCGCCTGAGCGATCGACACATCTCAAACTCCGTGTTCACGGACTAACGACGACCCCTGAGTGAAGGAACTCGCGTGCCAGAGCCGACCGCATCGACTTCCCAGACACCGCTTGCCCGCTTTGCAACGTCATTCCTGACAGTTGCGATCGTTCTGGGTGTTAGCCAGGTCTGTGCTGCTCAGGAAGATCTCGGCAAAGCCCGGGACGCTGCCCAAAAGTTGAAAAAGCCGCTCTATGACGACTTTGAGCAGGCTGAAGAAGACTTCAACAAGAACACCAAACGTGCCTTCGACCGCATTCTGCCACGTGGTGCCAAGACCCGGATTGAACGCATTAAGCTGACCGAGGGCATTGAGCACTACTGCAAGATGCTCACTGATCCTGATCTGCTAAGCGTCGAGCTGCGAGATAAACGGGATAAGTTCCAGCGGCAACTCGATAAGGCCGCAACACTCGCCAACACTCAGCAGCGCAAATTACGCGAAGACACTTACAAGATTGTTGTTGAACAGGCGAGCAAGCTACTCGACGGTAATTACTACGTTCGAGAGCAAGCGATCAACCTGATCGGTGGCCTTAACGTTGCAAACCGGCCACCCGCGCCGTTCGTCGGATCGCGTGCAGCGCTCTTGAAGGTCGCTAGAACTTCACCTTTCCCGCGACATCGCCTGCTTGCCATGGGATATCTCCACCGGATTGTCCGTTTCGTCAAGCTGCCTCGAAACGAGGAGATGGAAATCGCGATGATCATGTCCGCGGAGCTCATGAAGCCCGGCCTCGATTCGGGCTTGTATTACCGAATCGCCCAATGGCTAGGGGATATCCGATACACACTAGATGTTGTCGGAGCTCAAAAGCCGTCTGCCGCCATCGGGCTCGTCACTTCCTTAAGTGACGAAAAGCGGTCTTGGATTTCACGGGCAATTGCCGCCCATTCTTTGGGTGATACCGGTGATGGCTCGAACATTAAGTGGCCGTTGATTGCCTGGAAGATCGCTGAATTTACTCACGAAGCCGGTGTCGAATTTGAGCGACAGCGGAAGATTAAAGGACGTGTGCCGGCTCCTGTCGATCCGGAAGCCATGGCGGACTGCATTTTTGCGTTCACTCCCAGTACGCAGAAAGAAATCGACGCAGGCAAGGGTCTAAAGAACCGGTCATCAGACCCAATCACGACGCAGGCATATCAAAAAATGCTGCCCGTGATTGCAGGTGCTCTCAGCCAGAAGGGCAAGATCGACGCAAAAGCCCTGACTGACCTGAAGACATGGGTGGATGCGAACAGGCCAAAAGACCTGATCTACCATGCCAAGGCTCCACCGCTGCCGATGAAGCCGGTCAAGCCTGCCAACGGACCATAAGGCGGCGCTCGAAAGCCGGTGCTGCTTCGCGTTCTCGCAAATTTGGCGGTGTAAACCGTCTTTCTGCACTCATCGAGCTCGTCGTACAATCCAGCGATCCGAATGGCTCCTGATGACTGTAGCTCATGCACCGGCGATACCCTGTTTTCTTGACGATGCTTCTCGTCTTCTGCCTCAGCGCGACGGTGTTCGCTCAAGACGCGCCGATCGGGGCTGACGGGCTGGAACCTGCCAAATCGGGACCCGGTCTGCGCGAGATGATTCAGGCGGGAGGGCTCGTAGGGTACATCATCGTCGGCCTGAGCATGACAATGGTTGCTCTCGTGGTGGAGCATTTGCTTAGCATTCGTCGCACCACACTCATGCCACCCGGCTTGGCAGAAGAAGTTCACAAGCTGATTGGCGAGCAAAAGTTCCAGCAGGCGTCGCAAAGTTGCCGGATGAACCCGAGTTACCTCGGTCGCGTTCTTGGAGCTGGTCTTTCCGAAGTAAGCCTTGGCTACAGTAGCGTTGAGAAGGCGATGGAAGACACCGGCATGGAACAGTCTTCTCGGCTGTTTCGAAAGATCGAGTATCTGTCGGTGATTGGAACAATCGCCCCAATGCTGGGACTACTGGGAACAGTCTGGGGCATGATTCTGGCTTTCGTTGAGTTCGAGTCGAAAGCGAATCCGCAGGTTTCCGAACTTGCGCCCGGCATCTACAAGGCTCTCGTAACAACCTTGCTGGGCCTTGGAGTAGCGGTGCCGTCACTCGCCGCCTTCGCAATCTTCCGAAATCGAATTGATGAACTTGTCGCCGAAGCATCACTTCTGGCCGAACAAGTGTTCGCTGATTTCAAACGATCTGCAGGCCGGGCAGCGAGAAGACGCGACAGTCATCGCAAGCAGCAGACCGAACTAGCCGCCGCACCAAGGACGGCTCCGCCCGCAATCGAGCCAGAACCTCGAGCCTGACTCGTGAGAACTCCAAATCACCGACAACGGACGTCATTGCGGTTCAATATCACGCCGTTGATAGACGTCATTTTCCTACTGATTATCTTCTTTCTGGTCGCCAGCCACATTGCTCGCAGCCAGGCCCAGGAAACCGTTGACTTGCCTGACGCTGTACGAGTCGAAGACGATCGGCCGGCCGCAAATCGTCTGACAGTGACCATTTCGCAAGATGGCCGACTGTCGGTTCGTGATTCCACAGTGACGTTCCAGCAGCTCCAATCAGAGCTCTCGGCCATCGCGGGTGGCGATTCTCCCCCCGAGATTCGAATTCGCGGCGATCGGAATAGCCAGTTTCGACATGTAGAACCAATCCTCACCCAGTGTGCGGCGCTCGGGATATTGGATGTGAAGTTTGCCGTCAGAAAAGGCGGGGAATAATGCGCCTACCGACGCGAAAACGTGAGTCGCTGCGTGCGGAGGACAGCATGACTCCGTTGATTGATGTCGTTTTCCTGCTGCTTATCTTTTTTGTCTGCGCGTCGGTTGGGCAGGTTGCAGAATCGCTTCTGCCGACTGAATTGGCGGCGGGGGCCGTTTCTTCACTCGCTCCGGCAAGCGAATCTCCCACGGCCAGTAAGATTTGGGTCTACGTGCGTCAGCTGGAAAGCGGCAATCTGTCCCTGAGGGTGGAGTCTCGCGAGTGCGAAGACATCACAGAGCTAAGCGCGAATCTGATGCAATTGGCTCAGCTGACGCCAGACAGTCCTGTAATTCTCGACATTGGCGCGAATGTTCCCCTGGAAGCTTTGGTGGATACCTGGGACATTTGCAATCGGGCTGGGTTTGAGTCCATCAATTTTGCAACGTCGAAGAAATAGGACTGCCGAGGCCCAGAATCTTCTAGCTGGTGGTTTGGGTTGCCCCGGTCGTCCGTAACCCGTCGCACTCAACCAAAACCCTCTGTCTCTGTGTCTTCGAGCCCTTCTACTTCCCATCGGTGGGAAACACCGCGCGGGGTCAACGGATTCCAGTTTCCAATTACTTGTATCCGGCAGTCCCTTTTGCCATATTCACGCGACAAATTCGCGGGGTCTCGTGCCTGACCGTTTCTCGGTCAACGCACACCCTTCGTGGTCACTTAACGATCATGGGAATAGCCAGTGGGTGCCGCCGCCACGATCGCGGAATTCGTTCAAGAGTTCCTAGCAACAGAAAATGAAACACTGGTCCTCGCAATTGCTGCCGTTGTGCATGCAGCGGTGCTGATTGGTGCGTTCGGTGCTGCACCGGCGATCTTCATCTGGCTTGAACGCAAGGTTTCAGGTCGAATTCAAGACCGCCTTGGCCCTACTCGTGTTGGTGGCCGTTACGGCTGGCTTCAGGCAGCAGCCGATGGTGGTAAGCTGGTTCAAAAGGAAGACTTGGTTCCTCCTGCAGCCGACTCAATGCTCTTTCGGGTCGCTCCCTATATCGTCTGTATCTCAGCCTTCACGGCAATGATCCTTCTTCCGTTCAGTCAGGGGTGGGTTGCTGTCGCTGCTGATTGCGGCTTGTTTGCGATTCTTGCGATTCTGTCACTCGAGGTGTTCGGGATTATCCTTGCTGGCTACTCCAGCGGGTCAAAGTGGTCATTGTTTGGTGGTATGCGAGAAGCTGCCCAGATGGTGAGTTACGAAATTCCACTCTCAATCTGTGCGTTAATCCCAGTTATCACTGCAGGCAGCTTGAATCTGACGGAAATTGCCTCGATGCAGACTGGCTCTGGTCTTGCCGGTGTCGTCTCCATGCATCACTGGTTCATCTTTCATGATCCATTCACGTTCATTGGATTCTTTGTCTACTTCACCGTGGCGACTGCTGCTTGTAAGCGTGCTCCGTTCGATCTTGCTGAGGCGGAGTCGGAGCTT
>JBGCDN010000053.1:0-5313 GCA_045105495.1 Planctomycetaceae bacterium | reverse complement strand
TCCGCCCCATCGCGGGCCGACGTTCTTGATGTCGCTTACAGTGCCATCGAGTAGCTTGTCGTAGAGACCAAACATGGGTAATTGCCAGATACTCTCCTCAGCATCCTTCGCAGCGGTCACAACTTTGTCGCACCAATCCTGGTTATTGGTGAACGCGCCGGTGACGTCTTCGCCCAGAGCAACCACACAGGCCCCAGTCAGCGTTGCGAGATCGATAATCTGGTCGGCTCCCCGATCGACGGCGTAGCTCAAGACATCAGCGCGAACCAGACGCCCTTCGGCATCGGTGTTCAACACCTCAATCGTCTTCCCGTTTCGCGCGGTGAGGACATCGCCGAGCTTAAACGCTGCTGCGCCGGGCATGTTCTCAACGAGCCCCATGAAACCAATCACGTTCACTGGCAGTTGCAGTCTGGCGGCTGCAACCACGGCTCCAAGAACAGTCGCCGCACCGGCCATATCGCACTTCATGGTTTTCATGCCATCGTTGGGCTTGAGCGACAACCCACCACTGTCGAACGTCACCCCTTTACCGACAAACGCGATCTCCTTGCCGTCGTTCTCTCCACCGTTGTACTCCACGACAACCATGCACGGCGGCGCGGTGCTGCCTTTGGCGACGGCCAACATCGAGTTCATACGTTCTGATTCCAGTTCCTTCTGCCCAAAGACACGACACTTCAAACCAAGCTCTGCCGACACAGCTTCGGCACGCTTGGCAAAGCCCATCGGGTTGATTTCCTGCGGCATCCGGTTCACAAGATCACGCGTCAGATTCACCGCATCCCCAAGCGCCTTGCCCTCCCGCGCGGCGCGTTCGTGATTTGCAAAGCCATCACCAACGAGTGTCAATTCTCTAATAGCATGCAGCTTACGCTCCGCGCGGTACACGTCCTGGCCGAAACATCCGACCGTGATTCCATCACACATGCTGCTGCAAAAAGCTTCGATATCCAGCTGGTTGGGTTGAGGTGAAAGCACCGCCACGGCTTGCCCGGCCTTCGCAGCAATGTGCTTCGCCGCGGCGCCGAAAGATTCGCGGACGGTAGCGATAGAAAGCTCGTCAGCTTTGCCCAACCCAACGACCATCAGCCGCGAAACGTGCTCCGGCTCTGAAGCATAAATCGTGGTGAGTTCACCCTTTGATGCTGACAGGTCGCCTGCATCAATCGCACGAGCCATCGCCGTCGTGGCTGAATCGGGTAGCCCGAGCGATCCTGCTTCGCCACCCTCAAAAAAAGGAACCAGCATCCAATCCGCGGAGATTTGGCTTGATGGTTCAGAAGTCGTATTGAGTTCCATAGGGGATTACCTCGGTAGCAAGAGTATCGTTGTGTTCCGGTATGATACGTTCATGGTCAAAGAAGGACCAACGCAGCAGGCCGGTCAATGTTTGTTAGTTGTTCGACTATCTTTGAAAGATCGGCAGCAAGTTGTTGGGCGTTTGCAGTACCAGCAACGCCATCGCTGTAGCGTATCGAGATCCAACACTCGGCTGCGTATCGCGCCATCGGCCTTCGGGCGATTGACTTCTCAGTAAGTCGTCACGAATTGCCGGATACCAGTCGAACCAGTGCTTTCCGCCCGCCTGCCACATCGCCTGCGCTCCGTAGTAGTGCCCGTAGAAATAGTACGCATTGATTCGTAGCGTGGGGCTTGGTTGGAACCGGTTAAGGTAGTTCAGTCCTGCCGACACGTCTTTCCCTGAATAGATTCCAGCGCTGTAGAGACCAACTACAGCGGCCGCTGACCGAGGAAACATGCTTTCGCGAGCCGACTCCAGTTGGTACCGAAAACCACCGTCTTCATTTTGGCACTTGCGAAGATACAACACGCATTTATCGACAGTCTCCCGCGGCACCGCGAACCCAGCGTTCCTCGCCGCTCGCAAAGCCATCATCTGGCAAACGGTAACTGAAACATCCGCGTCTCTCGCCTGAGGCGTGTATCGCCACCCGCCGTCTTTGTTTTGCGATGCGATGATCAACTTGATCGCTCGAGACAGCTTCGGACGAAGATCCTTCCGCTGCACCATTCCATAAATCTCCGCCAGGAACAGCGTGGCGAACCCATGGCCATACATCGGCTGGTTGCTATCGGGCGACAGAATCAACCCGCCCGGCTGCGCTCGGCTAAGCAGGTAGTCGGTCGCACCAGAGACCTGCTTTCCGTAAGGCCCACGGTCGGGTGTACTTCCCGATGCAACAAATGCCAGTCCTGCCAGAGAGGTCACACCTACGTTCTCAGACAGACCACCGACTGAACCAAACGAACCGTCGCCATTCTGCTGGTCTGCCAGCCACTTGAGACCCTTGTTGATGGCCTTATCTGTTTCCGCCGTCACCAACCGCCGCCCACTACGATCCACATCGCGCCGCGACTTCGTTTGTGCGCAGGCAGGAACGACAGCTGTCGAAGCAAGAACCGCAATAAGAATCAATCGACTCATGCGACGATCGTACCGCTCAACCGGCTGATCGGGAAGAAGGCCTACTGCACCGACTTCGAATACTTCGAAGCACTTGGAGCATACTGTGGCGGGATTGTCTCTGGGGAAAACTGCAGGCCACGTAGCATTCTCTGTTCAGCCGCTCGACGTGGTTCTGTCCTTGGCCGTGTGTAGCCCGGTGGTCGGACCGATGTCTCGCCACCGATATTCGGATCAGGAAACGGATCGGCCTGTTGGAACGAACGATTCTCTGCCACTGGATTCGTCGGCCACCACACCGGCATTCGGGTAAACCGAGGGTCCAAACAACCCGACAAGGATACGCAGAGAACCGCAATCGCCATGGACTGCAGCAGGCGTCTTCCGAAACAAATTTGGTTCTTGTCAGATGTAGTCATGTCGTCTGGCCAGCACCGTGGGATACCGGCAGGTCATGCCGATCTTCTCGAATGCTACGCTGAAACGCGAAAACACTGATACCCCATTTCGAACCGTTGAATTCATGGGCTTTTCTCTTCGAAGACCTATAATTCTGATGACCACAGACTGGAGAAAACGATGAGCGAAGAAGTCCAATCCTGCGACGTTCTAAGAGGCAAGAAGTGTGTCCCCTGTGAAGGCGGCGTTCCAAAACTGACTCCGGAACAAGCCGAGGCTCAAAACGGCGAACTCGAGGGTTGGGAGATCGTCAAAGATAGCCAACGCATTCTGAAGAAGTGGACGGTGAAGAACTTCATGGCTGGCATGGACTTCTTCAACGAGGTCGCGAAGTTAGCCGAGGACGAGGGTCATCATCCCGACCTTCACATCGAAGGCTACAAGAACGCCAGCATCGAAATCTGGACCCACGCGATCGGTGGACTTTCCGAGAATGACTTTATCCTCGCCGCAAAGATCGACGCGATCCCTGTCGAGTTGGCGTAGGCAACATCGAGCTTTCTCGGACTCCCCGAATGGACGTTTCACCCAAGACAAACGCAATATCCCGTTGGATGCTACTGAGCTTGTCCATGGGACTCTTGCTTTGCATAGGGGCCGCATCCTGGATGCTGACTGCAAAGCAGCCAATTACGGACCCCGACGTGGCCAAGAGAGTAGACGAAGCCATCGAAGTGGCTTATGCACACACGGACTGCGAGCGTGAATCCGTTAAGATCGAAATCGGCAAAGTCCGATATGACGGTGCCGTCGAACTGAGGGTCGTGGGTTTGCCAGCCACCCCCGGCGGCGTTCGCTACATGACGATATTGAACGGTGATGTAATTGAAGACCTACCCGGCAAATGACTTGGGGCTCTTCTAACGCACACTAAGCTCCAAAAATCGCCGGCGGTTGTCCCATTTCGGGCAGTGGAATGATCTGAGCACTCAGATCGTCGGTCTCGACCACGGCGACTGTTGGCTTTCGACTTGTCCAGCCGCTGGTTTCACCTGGGTTCACAAACAGACGTCCCGACTTGTCCGTCGCCACACTAGGCCGATGAGTGTGGGCAAAGACCACAACGTTTGCATCACCAATACAGCCACGCACGTCGTTTAGCACATGAGTCAGCAAGAACCGGGTTCCATCCTTCGATGTACAGCACACCGGCCCGCCCGCGACGCCCCCGAGGATTCTCATCCCGCTGAGAATACCTTTCTGGTTTCCATCGTTGTCGCCGAACACAGACACAATCGGACAATGCAACTTGCGAAGAGGCGGAATGACCAACGGCGACACAAAGTCACCCGCGAAGAGCACCAGTTTGCACCCGGCTTCGTTAAAAAACGAAACGGCCAGACGCATGTTGTCAACATGGTCGTGAGTATCGCCGAAGACACCAACACGCATAGAATTCGCCACCAAACAAACGAGCACCCAAGGATGTGGGCTCTCAGATAAATCTGAGGCTGCCCACGCTTTGCGGGTCTCGTCGAAACCAATGAATCAAGGAGCGAGGGATGGTATCGCACGGAATCACAAGCGAAAAGGCGACGATCATCATCATGGGGGCATCGGGCGATCTGACGGCTCGGAAACTCATGCCTTCGCTCTTCGCGCTCTGCACTGGTGGGTACCTCCACGAAGAAACACGAATCATCGGCGTCGCGCGACGAGAGAAGACTTCTGAGTCGTGGCGAGACGAGATGAAGGAATCTGTCCAAAAGCGAGCGGCGGATGAATTCACAGAAGAAAACTGGACAGCATTCGCTGATCGGGTGACCTACTTCCAGCTCGATTTAATGGACCCCGCCGCTTACGCGGGACTCAGGGAATTCGCCGAAGCGGACAATTCTGAACCGGTCACAACCATCGTCTACATGGCGACGTCACCGTCGCTGTTTGAGCCTTGTATCGAATCGCTGGCTGACGCTGGAATGGTCCCCAGCAGAACATCCGACCGCATTCTTCGCGTGGTCTTCGAGAAACCCTTTGGCCATGACCTAAAGTCTGCTCAGGAACTCAACAAGTCGATCGGACGACGTCTGTCTGAAGATCAGATTTACCGCATCGATCACTACCTTGGCAAAGAGACGGTTCAGAACATTCTCTTCATGCGATTCGGAAACACAATTTTCGAACCACTACTCAACCGGAGTCAGGTAGACAGCGTTCAGATTACCGTTGCTGAATCCATCGGCATGGAAGGCGGCCGCGGCGCGTTCTACGACAAGACCGGCGCCCTGCGCGATGTTTTGCAGAACCACGTGCTGCAAGTGCTGTGCCTGATCGCGATGGATCCACCCGCATTGTTTCAGGCCCGCGAGATACGCGACGAAAAAATGAAGGTGCTGCAAGCACTGCGTCCTGGAGCAGACAGTATCGACGAATGGGCCATGCGGGGACAGTATGTTGCTGGCGAGGTCGAAGGGGTTCAGGTTCCT
>JBGCDN010000052.1:0-2598 GCA_045105495.1 Planctomycetaceae bacterium | reverse complement strand
GCGATATGCCGGCTCGACTAGGCGATGTTCTGACCATTACAGCACTGGTGCAGTGCTTGGTTCATTCCATCTCTGCAGAAATTGATAACGGAACGTTCCAGTCGCAGTACCACCCGATGATGGTTCAACAAAACAAATGGCGAGCCAGCCGTTTCGGAGCGAAGGCACGGTTGGTCAATACCGACGACTACGAACAGTATTCCGTGACAGAGACTGTTGATCGTTTGGTCCCACTCTTACGACCGGCTGCAGAAGAACTGGACTGCGTCGACGAACTGGAATCTGTAGTTCGACTCTCGCGCAACACTGGCGCGATGCAGCAGCTTAAAATCTACGAAGACACTCAAGACATGCGAGCGATCGTTGCCAAGATGGTCGCCAACAACCCCTGGCGCTAGGCAACTTTCAGTTGCATCGGGCGGCGGCAGCGGCGTTGGGATGGTGTTGTTCGGATGGTTCATCGCTGCGAGTTCTGCTTGTGACGAATAGTCGTGGTGGATTAACAACGTTGTGAGCCGAAGGGCGTAAGCCCTCGGGCTGTGTGTCGATTGTGGCTGCTTCACTCAGCGAGCCGTTAAGCTCTGTCCCCTGAGTGCTGTCACGATTACACTTCGCACCCGGGCCAGAGTACGAGTGGTTTCAAGTCGGAAAGCGCTGTCTGCGTTGGGAAAGATGTTCTTTTCTTGTAGAGACTTGATCCAGCTCGATGTTGATTTGGTTTGAAAGGTAGCTCGTGGGCGATCCCATTTTTCTAATTCTGTTGGTCGGTATCCCGCTGATTAGCCAGTTTGTGGCGTCGCAAATGCGGTCTCGGTTCGTCAAGTTCTCGCAGGATCCAACCCCATTCAGCGGGGCAGAGATTGCGCAGATGATGCTGGAGCAAAACGAAATTCACGACGTTCGCATAACCGCCACCCGCGGCCAATTGACGGACCATTACAATCCAACGGATAAGACGGTGAACCTAAGTGAGGTCGTTTGCCATGAACGCAACATCGCCGCCGCCTCCGTCGCCGCGCATGAAGTTGGTCATGCTGTCCAGCACGCGACCGGTTATCCGATGCTGACGATGCGTTCGAAGATGGTTCCGTTTCTCAACATCAGCAACAAGCTGCTTCCCATTGTGGCCCTCGGTGGCGCGGGCACGATGAGCCTGGTGATGAACAGTCCGTTGAAGTGGGCGTTTATCGGTGTGCTTGGCCTTCCCGCTCTCTTCGCAGTGGTCACCCTTCCCGTTGAATTCAACGCCAGCAACAGAGCCCTAGCTTGGATGGAACGCACGAACCTACTTCAGGGTGAAGAACACGACAAAGCGAAGAAGGCTCTGTTTTGGGCTGCGATGACGTACGTGATTGCGGCGCTCGGTTCAATCGCACAGCTGCTGTACTACGCGAAGCTCTTCATGGGACGCCGACGCTAAGTGGCGGCGGAAGACGTGTCTATTTGCTGTCGATGTTTGGTCGAGTGAAACTATGAATGTGAACCTGATGGGTGTTCCGATGGACCTCGGGCAAAAACGCCGCGGTGTCGATATGGGGCCGTCGGCTTTGAGATACGCGGGGTTGGAGGCAGCACTGTCGCAGCTTGGTCACACGGTTGAAGACCTTGGTGACGTTGATGTCCCGAATCCGGAAAGTGGGGCGGCGGCTGTCGGTGAGAAACGAATTCAGACCGTTGCGAATGTGTGCGGCCGAATCTACGAGGAAGGTAGACGGGCTGTTGAATCCGGAGCGTTCGCTCTATTTCTCGGCGGCGATCACAGTATTAGCATTGGAAGTGTGAAGGCCGCTGCGAAGGATTCACCTGGCACCTTGGGCATCATTTGGATTGATGCCCATTCAGACTTCAACACGCCGGAGACGTCGCCCACCGGAAACATCCATGGAATGCCAGTCGCTGTAATGTGTGGCGAAGGTCCCGACCCGCTGACCTCGGTTGGCAAGGGGGTGACGGTGCTTCCCGAAAATATCGTTCAGGTTGGAATACGAGACGTCGATTCAGAAGAAGCCGTTCGGGTTCGAAGTTCCAACCTGAATGTCTTCACCATGCACGAGATTGACACCCTGGGAATGGCTGACGTCGCCAGCAAGACTTTGGCGCTGCTTAGCAACTGCGATCGGATTCACGTGAGCCTGGACCTGGATAGTCTCGATCCGGTCGAAGCTCCCGGTGTGGGAACACCAGTGCAGGGCGGCCTTAGTTATCGAGAAGCTCATTTGCTGGCCGAGCTTCTGAGCGATTCAGGCAAGGTTCGTTCGCTGGACGTTGTTGAGGTCAATCCGATACTGGACGAACGCAACAAGACCGCGTTACTCGCAGTAGAATTGGTCGCTTCCCTGATGGGGAAGAAAATCCTCGATTAGCGTGATCCCATTGTGCCAGAAGTCGTTATACCGACTTGATCCACAGGTCCCCGGAGCCTTTGATGCATACCAAGAAGTCATCGACGCGACTGATTCTCATCTCAATCGCCTTCGCCGCTGCCATACTGGTTTCGTCTTACTTCCTCGCTGAGACAGGCTATGCCGACGTCGTCATGTTTTGCCTGATTGCTTTGTGGTGGGTCCCGTTTTCAACACTCAGCGCGGCAGATGGCGG
>JBGCDN010000051.1:0-8007 GCA_045105495.1 Planctomycetaceae bacterium | reverse complement strand
CAACATCGTTGCCGTCATCTGAGCTAATGAATGTAACATCGTTTCCAGCACCGCCCTGAATGGTGTCGTCGCCGGCCCCTCCGTAGATGACGTCGCCAGTATCACCGATTTCTTCAATCTCAATCCGAGCAATCAAGGCATCGGCGACTGTGAAGTCCGCGTTCGGTCGAGCGGTCAGGATGTTTCCAATGGGGCCGCCCAATCGCACAGAGCCCTGGAACCCGGGGTGCTGCGAGATTACGCCATCTTCAGTTTCTCCGGTGTCGGGCGAAGACTGGGCCAGTGCTGCGGTGTTCTCTGGAATCTCATCGTTTACTTCCGTTCCAGCGTCGTACACATCATCGCCAGTCACAATGATGGCCGAATCGCCGACGCGTGAGATGAGTGCTCCATTGTCATCGAACAGATCAATGGCTTGCGGATCGTCGTTCCCGATGAAAGCGTCGTTGCTCGGAATGAACATCGATGTGAAGCTGAGATACTGCGTTAAGTCGTTGAACGAATTCGCGTTCAGAACAACCGATCGACTCTCGCCGGGCGCGATTGGTCCGCCGGAAGTCGCGATGGCCTCGTTCACGCCACCACTTGCGAGTGCAGCCGCGATGCGCGGGCCGGTGGTTCCATCTTCAGCAAGTCGTTCGAGGTTCGGTGATGCTGCAGAACCAACATCGAAGATGTCGTAAACGCCGTTGGTTGTTGTCAGGACAGCTGGTGTTAGCAATCCGCCATTTTCTTCCTGAAGGTTGGTGACGGTTACCGTAATCTGACCACCACCGTTGATGAAGTCGTTTCCAGCTCCGCCGGCCAGCATGTCTCGACCCGATCCGCCAATCAGCGAATCGTTGCCGGCACCACCAGTCAGTTTGTCCGCGCCGTCGCCGCCGAAGATCAAGTCGTCGCCATCGTCTTCTACGATTTCAATTCGAGCGACCTGTGCGTCAGCGGCTGTGAAGTCGCCGTTTGGACGAGCCGTCAGAATATTGCCAACGCTGCCGCCAAGTCGGTCTGAACCCTGGAAGCCTGGATGCTGGCGGATTACACCGTCCTCAGTCACGCCAGTATTCGGTGCCGACTGTGCGAGTGCAGCGGTGTTCTCTGGAATTTCATCGTTCACTTCTGTTCCAGCATCGTAGACATCGTCACCAGTGATCACGATTGCGGAGGAACCTTCACGAGTGATGAGGTCTCCCGTGTCGTCGAACAGGTCGATCGCACGTGGGTCGTCGTTCCCAATAAACGCATCGTTACTTGGAATAAACATTGATGCGAAGCTGAGATACTGAGTCAGATCGTTGAATGAGCTCGCAGAGAATTCGACGCTTCGACTCTCTCCCGGAGCAATCGGTCCACCAGATGTTGCAACAGCTTCCCCTACTCCACCGCTGGCGATCGCAGCGTCAATTCTTGGACCTGTGGTTCCATCTTCTGCAAGTCGCTCGAGGCTCGCCGAAGCAGCTGAACCCACGTTGAAGAAGTCGTAGTTACCATTACCTGTCGCGAGGAAGAATGGGGTAAGCAATCCGCCATCAGCTTCCTGCAGATTGGTTACAGTAACCGTAACTGCTCCGCCACCATTGACTTCATCTGCACCGATTCCGCCATCCAGTGTGTCGCTCCCGCTTCCGCCAAAGATGACATCGTTGCCTGACCCGCCAATGACTTCGTCGTCAGCCGAACCCCCGTCGAGCGTGTCCGGTCCGGCTCCACCATCAATCGTATCTTCGCCATCGTTCCCGAAGACGGCATCTCGGCCACCCGCACCGTGCAGCATGTCGTCGCCATCGCCACCGATCAACGTGTCGTTCCCACGCGCCCCGTCGAGTGTGTCGTTGCCGTCGCCACCGGTGATGACGTCGTCAGAATCCAAGCCCTGATCGACCTGAATGCTGGCAACCAAGGCGTCTGCCAAAGTGAAATCAGCGTTGGGTCGAGCCGTCAGAATGTTTCCGACTGTTCCGCCAAGACGATCAGAACCCTGGAAGCCAGGGTGCTGAGTGATGACGCCGTTCTCGGTCACGCCCGTATTCGGCGAAGACTGCGCGAGGGCTGCGGTGTTTTCTGGGATCTCGTCGTTGACCTCGGTTCCTGCGTCGTAAACGCTGTTCCCGGTGACCACGAAGGCTCCACTACCGCGTCGCGTGATCACGTTGCCTGTGTCGTCGAACAAGTCGATCGCTCGCGGATCATCGTTCCCGATGAAGGCGTCGTTGCTCGGAATGAACATCGATGCAAAGCTAAGATACTGCGTCAAATCGTTGCCGGGTGTCGCCGTCAAGAAGACGACCCGCGATTCGCCGGGAGCGATAGGACCGTTGTCCGTCGCGATGGCTTCCCCTACCCCGCCGCTGGCAATCGCTGCGTCAATTCTTGGGCCAGTGGTTCCATCTTCGGCAAGACGTTCAAGGTTTGGTGAAGCAGCAGAACCAACGTTGAAGAAGTCGTAGTTACCGTTACCGGTCGCCAGGAAAAACGGTGTCAGCAGGCCGCCGTCGGTTTCCTGAAGGTTCGTCACCGTCACACGAATCTGACCGTTTCCGTTGATGTAGTCGTCACCCGAACCGCCATTCAAGACGTCGCGACCAAATCCGCCAAGCAGGCTGTCATTGCCAGCTCCGCCATCAAGCGTGTCTGCTCCGCGGCCACCCAACAGAACGTCGGCGCCGTCGTCTGTCGTGAGCTGAATCTGAGCGACATCAGTATCCGCCACCGTAAAGTCCGCATTCGGCCGCGCGGTGAGGATATTGCCGACGGTGCCACCAAGTCGCTCTGAACCTTGGAAACCCGGATGCTGAGTAATTACACCATTTTCAGTCACTCCGGTGTTGGGAGAGCTTTGATTGAGAGCCGCTGTGTTCTCCGGGATCTCGTCGTTAACTTCGGTCCCCGCGTCGTAGACATCGTCGCCGGTGATCACGATCGACGTGGCACCCGTCCGTTCGATGAAGTTGCCATCATCGTCGAACAGGTCATAGGCTGATGGATTGTCGTTCCCAATAAACGCGTCGTTACTGGGAATGAACATTGATGCGAAGCTGAAGAACTGAGTGTTCGTGTTCGTCGCGTCAGCAATCAAAACAGCGTCGCGAGTTTCACCCGGTCCGATTGGGCCATTGGACGTCGCGATTGCTTCGTTCACACCTCCGCTTGCGAGAGCGGCGTCAATTCTTGGCCCAGTTGTTCCGTCTTCTGCGAGGCGCTCAAGATTCGGTGAAGCGGCAGAACCAACGTCGAAGAAGTCGTAGTTACCGTTGCCTGTTGCGAGAAAGAATGGGGTTAGCAAGCCGCCGTCTGTTTCTTGAAGGTTCTCAACGTTCACGTTAATGACGCCTGCACCATTCAGGTGGTCTGAACCATTGCCACCATCAAGCGTGTCTGCACCGGGACCGCCAAGCAGCGAGTCTCGACCGGATTCGCCGTGCAGCTGATCATCAGCCTGTCCGCCGATCAACGTGTCGTTTCCGAATCCACCAAAGACTGCAATCGACTCCGAAGCCGTTGAAGCGTTCACATAGTCATTGCCATCACCCGCGGTGACTCCGGCCGTTACTGATTCAGGCAACGACTGAATATGAACCATATCCGCGAGGTCTGCCGTATCGATCTGAACGCTTTCAATCGTGCTGGACACGTCATCCAGAGTCACGGTGAGAACGGAGTCGCTGTTGGACAGGCTAAAGCCAGTAGCTGTGCCTGAGCCCAGAGAAATCGCATCGCCATTTCCGACTTCGATGCGAAGCGTGTTCGCGTCAGGCGATGAAACAGTGACATCGTCCGCTTCGCCAGTATCCGCTTCGAACTGCAAGGTTCCCGCATCCAAACTCACCGTCGACAGCAACGCTCGCGTTTCCAGGTGCTCTGCGGCTGGCTGAGTCGGCTGTCGCTTACTCCTTTTTCGGTTGGTACTGTTGAGGATGAAGCGGCGGAAAAGAGTTCTTGCGTTGAGCATAGGTTCGACTGCTACCAGAATAGGTGTTGGGAGATGTGACTTATCGCTGTGCGACGCCACGGCTCAGGCGCGTCTTACCCGGCTCAATTTGAGAAAATGAAAAAGCCACGTTTACGCGATGGCTCTGTACTGCACCTCACGCCCAATGCGGTATTTGTGTTGCATCGCACAGCGGCGCGCCCAATCGAAGGCTGGAACATACGCATGAGACTTCTTCTATCGCTTCTGTGCATTACCACAGCCGCCATCGGTCAAGAGCCGACAACTCCCCCGCCAAACATTCTGTTCTGTATCGCGGACGATGCTTCTCAGCCCCACTTCAGCGCGTACGGGTGCAAGTGGGTGAACACGCCCGCGTTCGACAGAGTTGCTGACGAAGGCTTACTGTTCACCAACGCGTGGACGCCAAACGCCAAGTGTGCTCCGTCGCGGGCCTGCATCCTGACCGGACGCAACACGTGGCAGTTGGAAGAAGCCTGCAATCACATGCCGTTCTTCCCGGCCAAGTTTCGCAGCTATGTCGAAGAACTTGGTGAGAACGGCTACTTCTGTGGCAAGACCGCAAAGGGTTGGGCACCAGGTAAAGCCGTTGACGCAGATGGAAAGCAAAGGTTCCTCGCCGGACCATCGTTCAACCGCCAGAAGACGAAGCCGCCTGCCAAAGGTATTTCTGGCAACGACTACGCTGCCAACTTCGACGACTTCCTCGAACAGAAGCCTGGCGATAAGCCGTTCTGTTTCTGGTACGGCTGCGTGGAGCCTCATCGCCAATACGAATACGGCGTCGGTGCACGATTGGGCGGAAAGAAGATCACTGACATTGATCAGGTTCCAGCCTTCTGGCCAGACAACGAAACCATCCGGAACGACATGCTGGACTACGCTTACGAGATCGAACATTTCGATCGGCACCTCGGTCGCATGCTGAAGTCGCTGGAAGACCGCGACATGCTGGACAACACACTGGTTATCGTGACTTCAGACAACGGTATGCCTTTCCCACGAATCAAGGGGCAGGAATATGCGTGGTCCAATCACTTGCCGTTGGCAGTCATGTGGAAGAACCGAATTCTGAAACCTGGCCGAGTGATCGACGACTTCGTGTCGTTTATCGATCTTGCCCCAACGATCCTGCAGTCGTGCGAAGTTGCCGGTACTCGCATGCAACCAATGACTGGTCGCAGTCTGGCGGAGTTCTTCGACATCGTACAAGAAGGCCGAGTGTTCGCTTCTCGCGATCACGTTCTTATTGGAAAGGAACGTCACGACGTTGGTCGCCCAAACGATTGGGGCTATCCAATTCGCGGTATCGTCAAAGATGGGTTCCTGTACCTTCGCAACTACGAAACCAGCCGGTGGCCATCTGGTGATCCTATTACCGGCTACCTGAATTGTGATGGCAGTCCAACGAAGACAGAAATCCTTAGTCTGTATCGATCGGAAAGTGACAAGTCGTTTTGGAATCAGGCATTCGGCAAACGCCCGGACGAGGAACTCTACGACCTGACTACCGACCGCGATTGCATGAAGAACCTTGCCAAAGCCGCTGAACACAAAGACCGCAAAGAGGCCCTTGAACGACAGATGGTGATGGAATTACGTGCTCAGCAAGACCCGCGCGTTCGTGGTGAAGGGAGCGTGTTTGATGAATACCCGGCGGCATCTTCGTCGGCAAAATACTACGAACGTTTTCAGAGCGGCGAGAAAGTCAAAGCCGGGTGGGTAAACCCTTCGGATTATGAGGAACCGCCGAAACGCCAACCGTAGAATCCCCGCATTCTCTTTAGGCATCCGGTGCCGCAGCGAATAGAATTGAGAGCCACCAACCCTGCGGAGTCTTCTATGCGTACGTTTTCTGTTGTTGCCCTGCTGCTAACGTCTGTCACGTTCGCGCAGGAATCTCGAAAGACGACGCAGGCTGATTTCCTGGTTGGTCAGGTCACCAGTTCTCTGGGCAATCGATATATCATCGATCTTGGCTACGCGAACGGCTTCACTGAACAACAGCGATTTGCTGTGTTCCGTTCTGAACGACTCGCCTGGGTTCCCGTCGGTGTTGTTGAAGCGGCTCGGGTCAATGCGACAACTTCGAGAATGCGTCCCGTCTCCGGAGCAAACCCACGCACCGGTGACTTGATTGTGGCTGCATACAAGACGCTCGGACATATCAGCAACAAGTATCGCAACGACAATTACATCGAGCATCAGATTCTTAGTCGTCGCGGACAAAACGGATATGACACCGGTGGTATTCGGCTCGCCGCGCGACAACTTGCCTCCCAGCGAAAACATGCGGCGAAGTGGTACAGGAAGGCCGAGGCTTCCGGTATTCGAATTGTGTATGGAACCAGCAGTGCGGCTTACCAGTCTGCTCGTGTTCGGAACCTGACTTCCCAATGCCAGATGCTGGCGGAGTTTCAAACGAAGGCTCCGGCTTCACTGAAAAGTCTCTCGCCAAGGTGGGCCAGTGTGCTTCCTGAAATCACTGGCTATGTGCCCCCGAAAGATGACGAGAAGGCTAAGGACTCGGACAACGACGACCAGTCGGACGATGAGTTCGCCACGGTCGTTCCAAATCTCCTGCCAGCTGTAAGCGAAGCCTACGAATCCGAGCCTCGCGCGGTTCGAGAGCTTTATGCTGTGGTTCTTGGGTCAGTGGCGGCTACCTCGCCTGCAAACCCAACCGCGTACATCCGGCTGCGTCTTTCGAAGAGCCAGTTTCCGTACCTTGCCGACGAACCCGACACGATTGATCGTCTCGCAGGATTCCTCGCGACGGTAAGCGATCAGTAGGAACCCCTGGGTTCTTCGCTGGCGCTGTCTACACCTCTCCGCATCCGATTTCGCTGGCTATTGGAGTCGTCGACGCATGGCGGCATCGGTCGGGATTGACCTATTTCGCGATTTGCGGGTACAAGCCGGTTGGATGTTTTCTTCTCCGAAGGCGGAGCCTCGGTATGCGCTTGTTTGTGTTGTTGGTTGGCTTAGCGTTGATTCCCGGCTGTGGCGGTTCAAAAGCCGATGCACCGGTCGATCTGTCGATTGAGAATCCCAAGCAGGCAGAGCAAGAATCGCAGGCGCAAGCGACAGATGTTGAGACGCCAGAGAACGCCAGAAAACTACTGGTTCAGGCCGCTCGAATGGCCAAGCAAGGACTTGTTGGCAAGTCGGCAGAACTGCTTAGCCACGCGATCTCAATGAACCCGGAAGATCCGGAACTCTACATCGCTCGCGCCGAGGTTTATGGCATCATGCGTGAAGATGCGAGTGCCCTGGCTGACTACAGCACGGCGGTACGTGTTCGCCCCAGCGACGCTTCTATCCACAATCGTCGTGGGTTCTTCCTGCTGTCCAGAAACGAATTCATGCGAGCGGTGAAGGACTTCTCTGAAGCCATTCGTTTGAATCCGGACTCACCACAAGCTCACAACAATCGTGGGTTGGTCTATCTATCGCTTAACGAACCAAAGAAGGCACTCGCCGACTTTTCGAAGGCGGTTAAGTTGGATCCCAAATACGCGGACGCATGGAACAACCGCGGCTTCGCTCAGTACAAGCAGAAACAATACAAGGCCGCTCTTGGTGATCTCACCAAGGCAATTCAGATCAAGCCAGACTACATCAACGCACTTAACAATCGCGGACTTGTGTACCTGGCAATGAAGAACCATGCTGCCGTCGTTTCTGATATGACGGCGGCGATCAAAGCGTCGCCAAACGAAATCAAACTATTCCGCGCTCGCCGAACTGCCTACCTGGAGCTCAAGGACTTCGACAAAGCCCGACAGGATGCCAGCAAGATTGAATGGCTGGTTCGACTCGCTTCGATGACTCAGGCGATTGATAAGTCGCCGTTGGAGTTTCGCAATTACATGCAACGAGGCCTCTATTTGGCAGATGGTGGAGAACACGAGGCCGCCGTTCGCGATTTCTCTCGAGCCGCCCAGTTAAACAACAGCACTTCCGAGCCGCTTGTGGCCCGGGCGCGATCCTCGCGGGCTTTGGACAAATCCGGCGAGGCAATCCGCGCCTTGGCGACTGTGATTTAAGTTTGTGAGAAA
>JBGCDN010000050.1:0-5360 GCA_045105495.1 Planctomycetaceae bacterium | reverse complement strand
GTCGTCGCGGACGACGATGCACGGCACTGACAATGACAGGGACATCATGCTTTTTTAGCAGGGTGGCACACTTCGGAGCGTCGTAGCCACCAAGTAGAATACACTTTACCTTCTGTTCAGCACAGAACATGACTGACGATTGAATCTCTGCCAGCCCATCCGCTCTCACCAGCATTGGGACTTCTCCATCGAGAACCGACAGCATCGATTCAAGTCGAATGTCGAACTTTTGTGTGCCAGCTTCGCGTCCTTTTCGGTAGACACGAGCGTCGGCAAATAGGTTTCGAAGTTCTTCCAATGCCGAATCGCGTTCTTCGTTCTGTTCGTCCGCAGGCTCGTCACCTTCGGCTCGGAATACGGGTTCCATTCGCGGCCAGTTGACCATGAGTGTTGCAGCAGGCTTCAGTGTCATGTCTTCGTAAGTCCATCCGTCCAACTGGATGATTGATGTGCGACCAGAAACCAAACCACTCTGCGGTGCCGTTAGCGCGAGCAGCACGCCGTTGCTGCGAGTGACCGGCAGAAGCGTGCTGTCTGGATTCACGGCTTTGTTGGCCTGCACGTTTGGATTAAGAGAACCCGCTTCGCTGTGGTCCAAGGTTGCCCGGGTAGAACTAATCTCAGTAAGACCAAGTCGCGAATGCGCTTCGAACAGCCCGGGGTAGACGTGACGACCAGACACATCGATGGTCTTTGTGTTGGGTGGCAAGTCAACGTTGGCACCCACCGCGACAATCAGCCCGCGATCGAATACTAACGTCCCGTTTTCGATCGTCTTCCCGGAAACCGTATGCAGTGTGCCGCCAACTAGAGCGATCGGATGCGATTGCGGCGGACCAGGAATCGTGTCGTCTGCGATGGTGGGGATGGCGAAGAGGACAAGAGCCAGGGTGATACTTGTTGATGATTTCATAATCAGAATCCGACTTTGCTGCGGATGTTTGTTTGTGAGAAGAGCGACGCGTTCTGGCGGAAGCCGATCAATGGTCGTGATCGTGGTCATGACTCCCATGCCCGCAAAACAGGTCTTCACGTGGCCATAGCATGGCGGGGTCTCCATCGCCGACACCCGGTTCGCGCATCTTCTCGCCAGACATCAAAATCTTCTGCACCAGGGTGGCTCGCATCCGACGAATCGAATCGCGATGCCGCGCGTCTTCGGTGCGGTCAAAGTACTTGCGTCCATCCACCCATGTCTGTTCGGCTCTTGCGAAGTTGGAGAGAGGCGAGGCAGTCCAGACAACGAGGTCTGCGTCCTTACCAACTTCCAACGAACCGACGTGTTGATCAATTCGAAGTTGCTTGGCCGGGTTCAGCGTGACAAAGTTCAACGCTTCCGCAGGAGCAACACCGCCATACTTGACCGCCTTGGCTGCTTCCTGATTCAGGTGCGTTGCCAGTTCGGCGTCGTCAGAATTAAAGGAGACGACAACACCTTGTTCGTGCATCAACGCTCCACCGTGAGGAATCGCATCGAAGACTTCGAACTTGTAAGCCCACCAGTCTGAAAACGCACTACCCATCGCGCCGTGCTTCTTCATGGCGTCGGCGACTTTGTAACCTTCAAGGATGTGCTGGAAGGTTCCAATGGTCACATCGTGGTCGTCGAGCACTCGGATCAGTGCGAGGATCTCGTCCTGACGGTAGCTGTGGCAATGCACCCAGCGTGTGCCGGCAAGGATCTCAGAGATCGCTTCCAGTTCCAAATCGTATCGTGGCGGCATTCCGCTCCGATTGGTTTTCCACTCATCCCATCGCTTGCGATATTCGGCTGCTGTCTGGAACTCGTCTCGAAACAGCTGTTCGACACCCATTCGAGTTTGCGGGTAACGACCAGTTGGGTTGCTCCAGTTGCTCTGCTTGACGTTCTCACCAAGAGCAAACTTGATGCCTTCCGGAGCCCCTTTGAACTTCATGGCTTCCGGGTTCAAACCCCAGCGAAGTTTGATGACCTGGTTTTGACCACCAATCGGATTCGCTGAACCGTGTAGGATGTTCGAAGACGTCACACCGCCCGCGAGCTGTCGATAAATGGTGATGTCGTCACTGTCGATAAAGTCGCCAATTCGAACCTCCGCAGTAATCGCCTGGCCACTTTCGTTGACGCCACCGTCCGTCGCCATGTGCGAGTGACAGTCGATGATTCCCGGGCTAATGTGCTGCCCGTTCACGTCCACCACCTTGGCCCCTTCCGGCGCCGTGATGTTCCGACCAACTGCTGCAATCTTGCCGTTGTGAACAAGAACGGAACCGTTCTCAATGACGCCATCAGGCCCCGAAGTCCAAACCGTTGCGTTTCGAAAGAGAACCGTTTGCTGCATCGGCTGATCACTACGACCATAAGCACCAAGCGGATAATTGACTGCGAACGACGATGGCAGGTTCTTCTTGTCGTCCTTCGTCTTGTCTTTGTCGACTTCGCTGGAGTCCGTGTTGTTGGCCACCGGTTCCGTTCGAGTCAGAATCAGATTGCTGCTCGATTCATCCGGCCAGACAACGTGTCCAACTGCTGACTTGGATTCTTCCTCCAGCACCGCGCTGAACCGGACAACACCTTCGACGCCAAAGTCGTTGCCGAGGAACGTACCGCTAAGCTGCACATCCTTCAGGCCGACTCGCGAGAGCTTTCTAGCCTTCTTCTTGTCGCCTTCTGGTACTCGAACAGATGCTGTCGATTCGTCTTCAACGTGCAGCAGTAGTTTTGCAGGCTGACCTTCGCCAGCAGCGATCGTCATTTCCCACTCGCCAACAGTGTCGCGTTCGGGCGCGGCGTCGTGTTCATACCGTTCGCCGGCGACCCATGTTTCGACAACTTTGGTCTTCGGTTCAAACAAGTCGCCGTCAGTCACGACCAAGCTTCCAAGTTTGCCCGGTTCTATGGAACCAAGGAGATCAGAAACGCCAAACGTCTCTGCCGGTCGTGTGGTCAAGGCTTGCAGCGCGTCTGTCTTTGGCAGACCACGCTTGACGGCTTTTCGCAGTTGTTTCAGGAAGTCGCTTTTGCGTTTCAGTCCATTGGCTGTCAGGACAATCGGGACACCGCCCTTAACCAACCGCGCTGGATTCTCTGGAGCAATGTCCCAGTGCATCAGCGATTCGAGCGAAACATTGGTCGCCGATTCCGCTGTCGCAACGTTCGGCGGCTTCGGGAAATTCAGCGGAACAATAATCGTCCGGCCCGTCGCACGAACGTCGTCAAGTCGTCGGTACTCGTTGCCGCTTCCATTGATGACAGCGTTCAAGCCGAACTCGCGAGCGAACCGGTCAGCACGCAGGGCGTATAATTCGTTCGATGTATCGATCACAACCGGCAGTTCACTGGCCAGATACGGAGCAATCGCCTTGAGTGCGTCGTTGTTCTCTGGCAGGGCAATCGACTTGTCCGTCTTCACAGCTTTCCAAGCGAGCTTGTACCACTCAGCGTCGTACAACGCCTGTCGCGAAAGTGTGTACGCGCCCATTGGTGAGTTCGGATAGCTGGAACCACCTGAACCGCGTCGGCGGCTGACCGTTAGTCGCAAGTGCAAGCCACCATCAGCAATCACAGCATGCTTCGCGGGTTCATCATTGGTCTGAACAATCGCGCTTTGGCCTTTGACAATCCTGCCTCTCGGCGCGATGAGTCGGGCGACGAAGCCAGCAGAACGGTACGCTTTCGATTTGGATGAATTCGGTTTGTAGAAGTCTCGAACGCGAACCTGAGGAGTCACGTTCGAATTCCAGTAGGGCGAACCAGTTGGGTCTGTGTCAGGACGGTCGGTCTCACTAAAGCTATCGATGAAGCCGGGGTAGATCGTCTTCCCACTAAGGTCAATGACATGAGCTCCCGCTGGAATCTTCCCACCGACAGACGCGATTCGACCGTTTCGAATCACAATCGTTGCCTTGTCCAACGTTCGATCTGCAGCAACAACAACCTTCGCGCCCACCAACGCGTACACAGATGGCCGGTTCTCGTGCAGACCTTCGATGTGCTCGGAAGTCTGAGCGAACGATTGTGCCGAGCAGAAAAACCCGGCAATCAAGAGTAAGAGGGAAGCCAGTTCAAGACGTTTCTTCATCGCGGCTCTCATCAGGAGGCGTACGGTTACCCAGAGTTTCAAAGATAACCGAGCAGCCAGATCGCGCCGGAGTTACCACGCAGACGGCAACCGATTTCGCGTTCAACTTTTCCTGATACAACACCCATGCCAGCTAGGCGAACAGGGTATTGCCGCTTGACCGACGTCTGGGCGAGGTCTAGCCTTCATCCGACTTTGGTGATTGGTGAACGATGCAAATTACAATCAACGGCGAAGAAAAGAACGTCCTCGACGAACTGACCGTCAGTGGTCTGCTCGAACAGCTGGAAATCCGATCCAAGTTCTGCGCGGTCGAACGCAACAAAGAACTGGTTCCCCGCGGCCAACACGCCAACTGCATCCTCCAACCCGGCGACCGACTCGAAATCGTCACCCTCGTCGGCGGCGGCTAAGGCAACGTCCCGTTGCATCGGATGCGGCGGCTACGTTGGGATGGTGTTGATCAGACGGTACCTCGCCGCATGGGCGATTGAGGCAATGGCGGCGTAAGGTGTTAAATTTTCGGAAAGCCCCCCCCCACGTCACTCTCCCCCTGGGAGAGTCGGGCTCTCCGGCCCGGAGAGGGCCCGTCTTCCGGAAAACGAACCCAGCTCTCACCATCGCCATCCCGCAAGAGTCCCCATCCCACTGAGAAAGTTTCTTCCCAAATTCACAGTGAGGTCGGATAGAACCCGCACACCGTTTCGACAACGACTCAGGTTCGCAATAATCATCCACCGGCGAAGCTCGACAGGTTGCGCCAGACATAAGATTTCAATTGTCGAACAGATTTAGAAGCAGCACACGTTTCGATATGAACAATCCAGATCCAACTCCACCACCACTGAAAATCGGTTCTCACGAGCTGCAGTCGCGTCTGATTGTCGGAACCGGCAAGTACGCTACGTTCGAACAAATGCAAAGCTGCCTCGAAGCCAGCGGCGCGGATGTGATTACGGTGGCGGTTCGTCGCGAGCGGCTTGTGGACGCCGATGGACGCAACATTCTGGATTTCATTGACCTTCAGAAATACACAATCCTTCCCAACACCGCTGGTTGCTTTAACGCCGAAGACGCTGTTCGAACCGCGCGGTTGGGGCGAGAGATTTTGGAGGGGCTGGAAAACCCCGGCTCCGACTGGGTGAAGCTTGAGGTGCTTGGTGACACGAAGACTCTGTTGCCAGATCCGGTAGCGACCATCGAAGCGTGTCGCCAGCTAGTTGACGACGGCCTCCAGGTTCTGCGCTCCAGCTCTGACGATCCCATCACCGAGCATCGGTTGAACGAGGCTCGAGCGAA
>JBGCDN010000049.1:0-3611 GCA_045105495.1 Planctomycetaceae bacterium | reverse complement strand
GGTTCAGACCAGCCGAGGTCGTCAGCAAGAATGAAAATGATGTTCGGTCGTTGAGTCGGCTTTGCAGCCTGCACGTTGGACGGGACGACGATTGCGAGAACCACAACAGCCAGTTGGTTTAGATGAAACATAAGATTCGTCGCTTGTCTGCCAACTGGTTGAACTCAGTAATCTCCGAAGAACTAGTGTATCCAGTTAGAGGATTGGGTTGCGATTGCCGTGCGTTGAAAACGAGTCAGCATGGAAGACAGCGGGAACTGGTAGTCGTGATAGTGAGCCTTGGCGGTTTAGCGGCAATGCTGGTCAGCTCACGATTGGTTCGCTGAGAGCAAATTTCGGCCAGCGCTGACGCTTCGGTGTTCGAACAACAGCAGGTTCTCGTTATCATCTGGGTTCAAGATGAACTTCAAGGAGAACCTGTATGAATCGTCGTGATTTCCTGGCGGCTAGCGCTGCTCTGTCGACTGCCAGTCCGTTGCTACTTGCAGGGGCAAACGCTCAGCCGTTGCAGAATCAGCGAGCGAGCGATTTGATTGTTCACACTACCTCGCCGATGAACGCCGAGCCGCAGTTGGCAAATCTGGTTAAGGGGTTCATGACGCCCACGGACCAGTTTTACATCCGCAGTCACGCTCCGAACCCGAAAATTGATCCGGTGTCGTTTCGCTTGAAGGTCGAAGGACTGGTTGAACGTGAGTTGTCCATCTCGCTGAGTGAACTTGCCAACGATTACACAAACGTTGGTGTGACCGCGACGCTGACCTGTGCTGGCAATCGCCGGTACGAACACAGCAAGGTTTCTCCAATCAAAGGCGTTCCGTGGCGTGAGGGGGCGATAGGAAACGCTCAATGGGGTGGGGTTCCGCTAGCTGCAATTCTGAAGAAGGCCGGTGTGAAGCAGGAAGCAAAGCATGTTTGGTTCGAAGGCCTGGATGAGATTGAGAAAGGGGGCGGTATCATTCCGTTTGGCGGTTCGATTCCGATTTTGAAGGCGATGGATTCGTCTGAGAAAATGCCGGGCGCGTTGGTTGTGACTGAGATGAATAACCAGCCGTTGACGCCGGATCATGGGTATCCGGTTCGAACCGTCGTGCCGGGCTACATCGGAGCTCGAAGCGTGAAGTGGCTTGGCAAGATTGTGGTCAGCGACCGCCCTTCCCCGAATCACTACGTGGCGACCGCCTATAAAGTTGTCGAACGTGCCGACGCAATTGAGTGGGCAGAGAAGGCTCCGATTTATCGCTACATCCTCAACTCGGCAATTTGCACACCGGCGATTGGCGAACAGGTCAAAGCGGGTGAACTAACCGTTCGCGGTTATTCGCTTCCGTTCGGCGATGCCGGTCGAACCGTGGCCAAAATCGAAGTGTCAGCCGACGCCGGCAAGTCGTGGGTTCAGGCGAAGCTGGGTACGACTGGTGCATACTGCTGGCGTCTCTGGGAAGCGTCTGTTCCGATTGCGGCAACAACTAAAGGCCTGGTCGTTCGAGCCACCGACAGTGCGGGTAAGACACAGCCGCAGTTTGTTGATTGGAACAAGAAAGGCTACTTGTTCAACGCTTGGCACAAGGTACCTGTGAAGGTGTGACAAGCGTCAGAATGTCGCTGACTAAGGTTCTCAGTCAGTCGGCGACAACGCCACGACAGTAGCAACCGAGTTCTTGTCACGATGCCGATGGAAAATCCCTATCAGTACTCCGGAGTTGGATCGCCTTGTGAACCGATTCCGCAGCTACCCGGCTTCTGGGTGTTTTGCATGACTTTGCTCGGCACGATCGCCGGACTGTGTCTGGCAGGACTGGTGTTGGATATGATGGCGTCTCTGGGGAGTGGCCCTGCCGTCGTCGTGTTTCTTTCCCTACCGTGTGCAGGCATGGTCTACGGGGTTTGGATGGCACGGGCAACGGCGGCGGGTAAGTTTCGAACACGTAACCGGAGTAGCATCGCAATGGTGCTGGCCAGTTCTGTGGGAACGATTGTCGCTTCTGGGGCGTTAATCGTCTGGGCTTGGTCAGGCGATTCGCGTTGGATTAGCGGGGCGGTCGCAGGTTCGGCGATAAGCGGGATGTCGCTACTCGCCTTCCTTCTTACGGCAAAACGCCGCCGCTCCTAGTCTCGAAGGATCTCGTGTAGTTTTCTTTCGAGAACCGCATAAGCCGTCGAGCTTCTCCTCGAGACTACTTTACCCGCCGTCACGATTCACTTCATCTCAGTTGATTCCGGTTCCTCTTCGAACCGAACGTCTTCGTAGAGTTCTGCGAACGCCAACTGGCAATCGATTTCCGGTAGCGGAATGATCGCCTCCAAGCCGGCGTAGTGTTCGACTTCAAAGCCTGATTCTGTTCGACGGTAGACTCGGGCTTCTGCCGTTGATCGTTCAACCAGCAGATAAACCTTCAACGAATCGACTGACAGGTAAGCGTCCTTTTTCTCAGTGTCGTCGGTCCGCCGGGTACCGGGGGACAGCACTTCGATCAATAGTACGGGCGCATCCTGGAATACGTCGTGATCGGGATTCACATCGCAAGCGACCATCGCATCCGGGTAATAGAACCGAGTACCCGTGCGGGTTCTGATTCGGACCTTAGTATCTGAGTTGAACATCTGGCACGGATGACCCTTGAGTTGTCCACCCAGCACGACCGTGGCGTTGGTCGCAATGCGATTGTGAGCGTTCGTGCCGCCGACCATCATGTAGACACTGCCCTCAACGTACTCGTGACGCTGCCGGGCATCCTGTTCCCCGGACAGATAGTCAGCGACTGAGAGCTTTGCGAATTTCGATCCGGTGTTCATGCTTGAATCATAACGCACGAATCCGGCGAATCGATGATGTTGACATGATCGAGCCGCGAACGAGTGCTTTACAGCTTCTTCCGAACCCGCTCTAAGCCGTCCAGATTCTCTCTGAGGCTTTGTTCGGCGTCGAGTTCAGGGCGATGATCGAGAATCCCGATCGGTCCTTGGTAGCCGCTGTTCTTGATGATTCGCAATAGTCGTTCGTCGTGTTGGCCTTTACCGATTGGCAGAATCTTTGGCTTCGCGTTGTCGTTCATGCCATTGATGTTCAGGCACAACAGATACGGCTTCAGCTTGGCGAGAACAGTCTCGAAGTCCTTAATGTGGTTATGGCCGTGGTGCAGGTTGTACACGATTCCAACGTCGTTCGTCTTGCCGTTCTTTCGAAGCCAATCACAAACGGCGATCATGTTCTTCGGTTCTCCACCCCAGCCACCATGGTTGTAGAGTCCCAGTTTGGAACCAATTGCGCGGGTCTTTTTGAGCAGCGGCAGAAGTTGGCGGCCGGCTGCTTCGATTCGTTCTTCGTGTGATCCCTCTTTCGGGCTGGGAACAATCTGCCAGATCTGAGGATGCAGTTTGTACTTCCGAAACAGCTCAAACGCCTTTTCGTGTTCAGCCCAGAACGCAAAATACTCGAGCCCATGTTTCTTGTATCCGAGTATTTCCTGTTCGAACGATGCGACATGTTTTGCTCGCCAGTCGTAAGCGACTTTCCGAATGCCAAGCTTCTTCAACATTAAGGCGCGTTGGGCGGGTGTGCGGTTGGCGGCGTCGAACGGGACGATGCACCAAGCGACGAGATTGTTCTT
>JBGCDN010000048.1:0-8657 GCA_045105495.1 Planctomycetaceae bacterium | reverse complement strand
GATTGTATGTGCGTTCGGTGTCTTCCGATGTGTAGAGGTCCGGATTTATGCAGCCGCCTTCTCCCAGTTTGTAAAGACGTTTGCGCTCAATATCAGATCGAACACGAATCGCCCCTCCTTCGACAAGCCGGTTGGTTCCGGTTGTCTTACCGCTTCCTGAAAATCCATGGGTGATAATCAACTTCGGTGACTGTGCCTCGACGAATCGGACACCAAGATTCAAATACGACTCAAAGTCGCGATGCAGTTGGTCGGCCTCTGCGGGGGCCAGCCCGCCTTCGTGTTCTCGAATGCAGGCCACCTTCGCCCGCACCATCGCGCGGTAGGTGAGATAGAACCGCAGTACTTTCAATCCCGCGTAGTCTCCAGTGCATTCAAGCCAACGATTGAGGAACCGATAGGCAAGGTCCGGACGCCCGTGTGATACGAGGTCCATGACTGTGAAGGCCACTTCACTCATGATGTCGATATGGCGCAGTGAGTCATTGAACTCGATGCAATCGAAGATGGTTGGAACACCACGTTCAACAAACATGTTTCCAAGATGCATGTCACCGTGACATTCACGAACCATGCCGCAGCGACGCCGCTTTTCGAACTCAACACGCAATTGGGCGAATCGATATTGTGTCCATGCATCAAGCCTCTTGACTGCGTTGCGCAAACGTTGATCAACGTACGGCTGAATTGCAGAGAAGTTGTCTGCTGCCGCGTCCAGTATCTCGTCGGCGCGACCGTACGGCGATGTCAGAGAAACTACCTCGACCTCCTTATGGAACCGCGCAATCTCGTCGGCAAGTTGCTCGATCATGTCTACGGAAATTCGATCACTCCGGATACGCGAATCGAGGAGTTCATCCTGATTGAACTGTCGCATCTTGACGGCATATTCAATCGGCGAGCCCGCGCCATTGATGCGTGGTTCTTGGGGTGATCCGGTTATTGGCACAACTGCCTTATACAGCTCAGGCGCCAGTCGACGGTTGAGCCACAGTTCTTGCCGACAAAAATAGTGCCTTCGGTCGAGTGTGGTGAAGTTGACGAAGCCAAGATCGACCGGCTTCTTGATCTTGTACGCATACGGGCCTGTCAGGATCACCCATGAAATATGAGTTTCAATCACGTCGATCGGGTCACAGGGGTGTGGATACAACGCAGCGTTCGTCAAGCCGCCAATCAGTGAGTTCGACAGCTTCGTATCCGTGTTCATGTCTGCCTCCGGGGTGCTCTTCGTGCTGGCTATCACCAACTAGCTCATCAACGAAACTTCAGTGCATTTTTCACGCCAGGGGCTTCGATAATGACAAGCGGTCCAGGCGTGCCGTTTCGTCACAGTTTCCCGATACGCCTGGTCGGATTCGCACACCAGTTCTGGGGTTCCCCATATTCGCTGCTGGCTATGGACTTGGCACAGAACATGCTTTTGTCTGCTGCGTTACGAGCAAATTGAATCCGTTCTCAACGGTTGCACCCACACGATCCAACGTGAGAATGGGGTGACACATAAATCACGGAGCGGGTTGGGCAGCATGGCCAAAGCAAAATCGATTGAACTACTGCTGGTAGAAGACGAAGCCGACTTTCGAGATTCCTGCGCGAGGTGGATGAATCGGAAGGGGCATGCGGTCAGCGAGGTAGGGAACGCACAGGAGGCCTTATCCCTCTGTGAGAAACAGCATTTCGATGTCGCTGTCGTTGACATGAATATGCCAGGCCTGTCAGGGATCGAGCTGCTTGAGCGCATGAAAGCTGACAACATCGACACCGAAGTCATTATTCTCACAGGGCAAGGGACCATCGAATCTGCTGTGCAAGCGATGAAGATTGGTGCCGCAGATTATCTCACCAAACCGTTCCCACTCGAAGAGCTTGAACAACGCTGCAAACTTGCGTGGACTCGTGGCCAACTCGCCAAGGAGAATCGCCATCTCAAAGAAGCGCTCAAACGATCGCAGCCGGTGACTTCAATCATTGGCGAATCTGACACGATGAAGGATGTCTTTCGCCTTATTGAACGCGTCGCGCCGACTGACAAAGCGGTTCTCATTCAGGGAGAAAGCGGTACGGGCAAGGAGCTGGTTGCCAAAGCCGTGCAGGAAAACAGTCTTCGCGCCGGCAAGCCGTTCGTCACCGTCAACTGTGCGGCTTTGCCTGAGAGCCTTGTGGAGAGCGAGCTGTTTGGACATGTGAAAGGCGCGTTCACGGGAGCCACAGCTGACAAGCCAGGTTTATTCGAAGTGGCTGATGGCGGCACTCTGTTCATCGATGAAATTGGCGAACTACCGCCGGCTCTTCAGCCGAAGCTGTTGCGAGTTCTGGAAGATGGATCGATGCGACGGGTTGGTTCGCACAAAGCACGCAAGGTTGATGTGCGAATCGTCGCGGCCACGAATCGCGATCTTGCTGATGAGGTTTCAAAAGGGAGATTCCGCGAAGATTTATACTACCGGATCAACGTAATGAGTCTGCAGCTGCCGCCTTTGCGTGAACGGGAGGGCGATCTGCCGTTACTTATCAAGCACTTCCTGGGAGAAGATTGGGAGGTCGAACCAGAAGCTCAGGCCGCTCTTGAAAACTATGAGTGGCCGGGCAACGTTCGGCAGCTCAGTAACGCGTTGGAACGAGCGACAGTGCTGGCCGACGATCAGACAATCACGCTGGACGACCTGACTCGTGAAGTGACGGACGCGCCGTTACGCGAAGCTGTGACGACTGTCCGTACCGATTCCACGCGGCTTGATGAGATTGAAAAAGCTCACAACGTCGAAGTCCTTGAACGAGAAGACGGAAACAAAGCCCGAGCCGCTCGTGCACTTGGGGTTCATCGCCGCAAACTGTATCGCCTACTAGAACGGTTCGACCTGCATAAGTCAGAACCGCAAGCGAAGTGATGTCGGACTTGGAGACGCAACATTCTCATACGCCCGAAGGGATTCGCTTGCGTTTGGGGGCAAAAGCAGATCACAGCTATCTGAGAGATTTTGTCTATGGCGGCATAGACGGGGCCGTCACAACGTTCGCAGTTGTCTCCGGCGTTGCCGGTGCAGAGCTTTCTTCTGGCATCGTCATTGTGTTGGGACTGGCGAACCTGCTGGGCGATGGTTTCAGTATGGCGGCGGGAAACTTTCTCGGTAGCCGGGCGGATCTGCAGTTGCTGGATGCCGCAAGAGAGATGGAAGAAAAGCACATCGATCGCTATCCAGACGGCGAGCGGGAAGAGATCCGTCAGATCTACGCCAAAAAAGGCTTCGAAGGCGACGATCTTGAACGCGCGGTCACGATCATTACGTCGGATAAGAAGCTGTGGATCGATACGATGCTAAGAGAAGAACTTGGTTTCGCTCTCGATCGTCCGAACCCAATGCGAGCGGCGTTGGTGACATTCGGTTCGTTCCTCGCCATCGGAATTCTGCCGCTGATTGTTTTTCTGATCGACTACTTCAGCCCGCTCAGCAATCCGTTCCTTTATAGCTCGGTTCTAACAGCCGGAGCCTTCTTCATTGTCGGAGCTGTTAAAGCGCGATTCGTTGCTCAGAAGTGGTACTTCGCGGGAATGGAGACCGTGGCCGTTGGTGGAATCGCCGCTGGTCTCGCGTACGTCGTTGGAATGGCGCTGAAGCGAGTGCTGTAACGCACATCTGCACGGCGGCCTTTGATTTTTCAGTGCGTACTCGCACGGTGGAACGCGAAACGCTGATCAACGTAGCCCGGACTAGTGTCCGAATGCCCTGCGCCAGCGACACAGTATGAGGCGATTTGCTTTCCGGTGTCGCCTGTGGTTGTTTCGTGAGGAATCGGCACGCCAACTGCATTTCCATCCTGCATCACGATCTCGGAAGGAAAGCGACTCATGATGCAGTTGAAAAAGATCCTCGTCCCAACCGACTTTAGTGACTTCAGCAAGCCGGCTTTCGATTACGCCGCCGCACTAGCTGCACGGTTTGATTCAGAGCTTCATCTCTTCCATGTGCTGGCTGACCCAACGATGCACATTCATGATCCAACGCTTATTTCGATGGGGGCTGTTTACGAGCGAGCTCACGAATGGCGAGAGATCACGCAAGCGGAGCTAAAGAAGGTGGTCGGTGACTGGGACAACGGCGTACCTGTTGTTTGCGAAGCGGCGAACGGACCCCCGTTTGTCGAGATCGTCCGCTACGCGAAGGAGAACGACATCGATCTGATCGTGATTGGTACTCACGGTCGCACGGGCCTAAAGCATGTCTTGATTGGCAGCGTGGCGGAACGTGTCGTCCGCAAATCGCCGTGTCCGGTGCTGACCGTTCGTCCCGACGGTCACCAATTCGTGATGCCATAGTCTCAGCAGCAAGAGGTGTCTCATGTCATTCAAACCAAAAGAAAAAGTTGTCGTCCCGATCGACTTCTCTGAATCGTCCGCAGCAGCGGTTCGCGAAGGACTGCGCTGTGCGGCGTCAGCCAGCGGCGTTCATGTCGTGCATGTTGCTTATGGGCTTCAGCCAGTTGCTCCCTATGGCTACTTTCATTTTGAGGAACCAGACGCTCAGAAGTACTTGGATGACTTCATAAGTAAGAACCATTTACAGGGTGTTACTCCAGTGGTTCTTTGCGGCGATGCCGGAACCGAAATCACCAGGTATGCCGAGGAACAGAATGCGGATTTGATTGTCATCCCGTCTCATGGCTATCACGGCATGAACCGTTGGCTACTTGGATCGACTGCGGAAAGAGTCATCCGCCATGCACACTGTCCCGTGTACGTCCTACGGCGTAGAGATGCGGAATAACAAGGGCTTACCAACACGGAGTCACCCATGACATGGCATCCAAAGCAAACGGTAGTCGTTCCCATCGACTTCTCCGGCTCCACAAAGAAGGCGCTGGAGACTGCGGTCGAATGTGCGTTTGGGGTTTCCAACGTGCATGTTGTGCATGTGGTTTGGGCAATTGATCCACCACCTCCAACCGGCACCTGGAACGCAGACGACATTGCTGTCCGCAGGCAAATGGCCACACAAAAGGCCAAACAGTTGCTGCAACAGTACGGAATGTCTGACGCAGAAATCATTGTGATGCAAGGCGATCCGGGAACTCGGATTGTGGAGTACGCAGAGCAGGTCAACGCCGACCTCATTGTGATTCCATCACATGGCTATTCGGGCCTGAAGCGTGTGCTTCTTGGATCAACTGCGGAACGCGTAATCCGTCACGCAAGTTGTCCGGTCTACGTCCTTCGTCGAGACAACGAAAACAAGGAGAACCAAAATGCCGTGGACACCTAAGCAAACAGTTGTGGTACCGATCGACTTTTCAGACGCGTCGGTGAATGCCATTCAAGTCGGGATGGACTGCGCTGAACGGCCAGACGGCGTTCGGGTAGTCCATGTGCTGCCGCCGCTTAGCCTCCTGACGCAGGGGTCATTAGACGCTGTCCTAAGCGACGAGTCACATATGGAAACAGCGCGGCAGTCGCTGGATAACTTCATCCTGGAACACGGATTTCGCGGCGTCACATCGGTGATCATGGTTGGCAACCCTGGCGGGGCCATTGTCGATTACGCCAACAAGTGCGGCGCGGACATGATTGTCATTCCATCGCACGGCTATTCAGGATTTAAACGTGCCTTGGTCGGTTCTACAGCTGAACGCGTTCTGCGGCACGCAGAGTGTCCCGTATTGGTTCTGCGTCGGGCGGAAGACTAAGTCACGAAATCAATCGATTGCTACACACTACTTTTGATCCGGAGAAATCGTCATGAGCTTTATTCCCAAGCAGACCGTTGTCGTCCCCATTGATTTCTCCGACGCGTCTCAGAATGCCATTGAGACCGGGCTGGAAATGGCTGAGTCATCCGAATCGCTGCGAGTCCTGCATGTTATTCCCAAGGACGACACATTGGGCCCGGGAGCGTTATGGCAGGAAGACCATGAGAAGTTTCAATTGGAACACGCCACCAAACACATGGCGACATTTCTTCGCAAACTGGGCATTGAAGGGCTGCAGCAGGAGATCCTGTTCGGCGATCCAGGCTCAAGCATCGTCAAATATGCAAAAGACAGCGAAGCAGATCTGATTGTGATTCCATCGCACGGTTACCACGGGCTCAAGCGATTGGTTCTGGGGTCTGTTGCTGAACGCGTTCTTCGCCATGCGGACTGCCCGGTTTATGTCCTTCGGTGGACAGCCGAGTCCGAGGAGGATTCAAAATGAGCTGGAAGCCGGTAGAAACGGTTATCGCACCAATTGACTTCTCATCGTCTTCCAGGACCTGTGTTCTTGAAGCCCTGAACATGGCAAGACGCCCTGATTGCGTGCATGTCTTACACGTGATTCCAAGACACGGAGCAGTCTCGCGTCTGGCACAGACACAGGTTCCAAGTGAAGAAGAACAGCTGAAGACCAGCCGTGAGTATTTGTCAACATGGTTGTCCAGCAATGAGATCGAAGGTGTGCGGCAGGATGTCGTTTTCGGCGACCCCGGAACAATGATCGTCGAATACGCCGACGCTGCTGGTGCGGATCTAATTGTCATCCCGTCGCACGGACATCACGGGTGGAAACGCATGCTGCTTGGATCCGTTGCCGAACGCGTTGTTCGCCATGCTCGGTGTCCGGTCTATGTCCTGCGTCGCCCGGATGCGGCTTGACGGAATGAAACATTCTTGGAGACCAACGCTATGAAGATTACCTCTGTTGCCATTGCCAGTTTCGCCATCATAGCATCATTCGTCGCTGCTCCCTTTTCACCTTCACGCAAGCCCGCTCCGCATGAGGGCAAAGTAGTACCTGATCGAGCCGTCATTCTTGGTTCCGACGAACTTACGAGCGGAATCCCTGGCGAAGGCAACCTTAAGCTGAACGAGATTGAGCGGTGGCTTGATGAACCCAAGAACCATCAGCCGCTCAAGCTGCAGCTACCGGTGGGGCTCGATCTACTCCCGAACCGATTGGATAAGCTGCCCACGCCATTAACACGAGCGAAGATCGAACTGGGCCGACAGCTGTTCTTCGACACAAGACTCTCTTTGGACCACACAACCAGCTGCGCGACCTGCCACGATCCTGATCATGGCTACACGATACCTAAGAGATTCGGTGTCGGTGTTGGCGGGCAGAAGGGGACACGCAACCCGCCAACACTCATCAATCGTTTGATGTTTGCCGGTATCGGCGAAGAAGAATTCTGGGACGGACATGCCGCTTCACTCGAAGACGCCGTGCTGATTTCGCTCACAGATCCTGCCGGCATGGCGAGTTCTCTGGACCGCGTCATCAAGACCCTGCGGACAAACAGGGGTTACGACCTGCAATTCACAAGGATCTACCAAGGGGTCACGGTAGCGTCGATCGGTGATGCCATGGCCGCGTTTATCCGAGTCATCGTAAGCGGCGCGTCACCGTATGACTATCAGAGAGCGTTCGAGGCCTTTGAAGATACTGACCCCACGGACCTGAATGAAGATGCAGAACTGTTGGGAAAGTACCGTTCGCTGAAAGCTGCTCGTGATGCGAATCCCATGTCCAACGACGCCCTTGCCGGTATGAAGCTGTTCTTTGGAATGGACAAGGCTTGGTGCATTGGCTGCCACGCGTCTCCAGCACTGACTGACAACATGTGCCACAACATTGGGGTCGGGATGGAAGACGCGAGTCCCGATCTTGGAAGGTTCCTCACAACTCGAAACACCAAAGATCGTGGTGCGTTCAAGACACCAACCTTACGTAACGTGATACAAACTGCACCATACATGCACGATGGGCGTTTCAAGACTTTAGAAGACGTGTTGCGCTACTACGGCAGCGAGAAGTTCAAGAACCCTCACCTCGACGCGCGTTTCGAAAAGCTCCGTCTCACGCCGGCTGAGCAGGCTGAATTGGTAGCCTTTATCAAGGCTTGTGCCGGTCCGCTTCCACGAGTCGAAAGAGGCAGGCTACCGGCGGGGCCGTAACGATGCAGTCAGGCAACGGTCAACCATTCATGATCCAATCTTCCGGAGAACAGTGGGGACAATGCGTTCTACTCTATTACTAGTCATGGTGACGGCCGTCACGCTTCCGGGCTGCCGAGAAGAATCTACCAATGAAGAGCTTGCCAGCAAGGCTGTTCCAGAAGCACCAACAACACCAGCCACAGTAGAGAGCGAACAAAGTGAGATCGGAGACCCGATCGAGACCGAGTCGCCCGCAACTGGAACTTCCGCCGACGGTGCAGCCGAGTCTGGGCAGACCGGAGGCCAATTGCGCGGGCGAATGGGGCGTGGCCGTGGATTTCGCCCTGACATGTCAACAATTCACACGATGTTTGCCCACCGCGACACCATTCGGCGAACTGTGAAGAAGACAGCAACCGGGGCCGAAGCCACTACCGAGTCTGATGATGAAGACGTCGTTGCGCTGCTGCAGGAACACGTCCCCGCCATGGAAGCGCGAGTTCACAACAATAGCCCGCTGCCACCAATGACAGTCCATCCGAGTGTTCAATCACTCATTAAGCACAAGGCTGACTACGTCTTGAGTTGTGAAGATACCGCGAACGGTGTCAAAGCAACGTACACTGCGAAAGAACCCTTCGTGATTCTACTTGTCCAGGAACACGCGCAGCTTGTCTCGCGGTTTCTCCAGAATGGCATGTCGGAGATTCATCGGCCGTACAAGTTTCCCACTGCCAGCAGCGACA
>JBGCDN010000047.1:0-5541 GCA_045105495.1 Planctomycetaceae bacterium | reverse complement strand
GATTGGCAGAATGATGGGGGCAGAATAATGACGGGGGCGGCCAGGGTAAGGGTTCTCTTTCACGATCTCAGGCTCATCTGGTAACTCGCCCGTTCTGCTGCCGCTCCGACCGCGCAACATCATTCTGACCTTATTATTCTGCCAAAAACAACAATCCTCCACGCTCCTCTCCACCCGCCGACACCAACAACGGTGGCATCGGCTTGGGATTTGGCTCTTCAGGACAATCGGGGTTGAGGTTCGTGTGATTTCAGGGGCGGTCAAGCGTAAGTCCTCTGACAGGATGAACCGGATTCATGCTCGTTAGCGAAAGTACCGATTCCCTGCTTTCCGCCGAGTGAATGCCTCTAAGCAAAGTTGGTAGAGCAATCGCGCCGAAGAGAAGGGACGAGTCGTTTGATTCTGCGAGAGACAACTTCACGAACCAGTCATACGTTATGCAGACCGTCACGAAGCTTCACATTGCAGACCTGGACGATTGACCCGTGTTACTCTCGCACCTTGGCTCAAGACGAACAGTCGCCTTCATTCTGTTGCTGGCAACGGTTGGCACGTCGACAGGGCAGGTCCTTGGAAATCCGTGGCTCAGTGAAGGGCAAGTTTCTTACCCGACACAACAACCCGGGTATTATCCACCGGCTCCTCCGGTTCAATCGCAGCCGCCTATTCAAAACCTACCGCCCGGAGCAAAGACCCGAGTCCTGCCGGACGGGCGAATCGCGATCATCACTCCGTTTACGGAAAAGCAAAAACGCGAGATCCGACAGCGTGAAGCCGAGCGATTACGAATCAGGGCGACTCGAACACGTGAACTGGCTGCACAGGGCAAGAAGGACAGCGTATTTCCTCGCCTTACCGGCGAGTTCGAAAAACAAAAAGCGATCGCGATTAGCATCTGTGACTGGCAATCACATCACTTCGATGTTTTGTTTGAGCTAATCGAGAAAGCGCGTGGCCGTCTCGGAATTCTGATTCTCTACAACGAAACAAATCGATCTGACGAACAGTCCCAATTTGTGCAAGTGATAAGACGCCTCTCCCGGACCGGAAAAGAGTATCCCTATCTAAGGTTCTACGAAACGAATCTGGATACCATTTGGCTGAGAGACTTTGGTCCACGTTTCGCTCAAGCCCGGGACGGGAAGGCGATCGTGGCAAACTTCTTCTACGACATCAACCGCCCGCTGGACGACCGGTTCCCGGAGGCCTGGGCAAATCTGAACCGCGAATTACACAATCGTGTTCCGTGGTCGTTGCAGGGAGGCAACCTGCTGGCCAACGGTCGTGGCCTGGCAATCACAACCACTCGACTCTACGAGGGAAATCGAATCGAACTTCCGGGGAAGAGCTTCACGCAGACCGAAGCCTATGTGAAGACGCAATTCATGAAGGCCTGTAACATCAAGAAACTGGTGGTACTCAAACCTTTGGAGAATGAGTCGACTCGGCATGTCGACATGTTTGCTACTTTCCTCGCTCCGAACATTGCCTTGGTCGCTAAGCTGGATCCAAGGGCCGATGCTCAAAACGCGAGTATCCTGGACGACAACGCGGAGCAGCTTTCAAAAGTTCGTGTTGCTGACCGTCCCCTAAGCGTCGAACGAATCTGGATTCCGCCGCCGCGACACAACCATTGGAGTTCGTATGCAAACATCATCTTGACAGATCGTGTCGTTATGATCCCGACCTATAAATCTGACCCACCCGATTACGTTCGGCAGGCAGTTGCGACCTACCGTCGCTTGTTACCGAAGCATCACGTGACGACTATTGATATGACTTCGATGGAGAAACTGGGAGGCTCTCTGCATTGCCTTTCATGCCCCATCCCGTCGTTTGCGAGGCTACCTGCTGGCATGCAAACATTCGCCGATGCAGTGAAGATGATTGAACGCAGGCAAGTGAAGTAGAAACGTCTCAATTCACTCGCAAACTCCTCCAACCTCGCGCGAGCAAGTCTTCGCGACGAAGCCGAGTTGGCAACTCTAACAGCTCTGATTGCCTACTGCAGCGAAGGTAACGCTGCTCCTATAGCTGGGATCGTTGGACGCCTCATTCGAGCACGGTGGTTCCGCGCACTGCCATCTGCCGATGGATCCTTGCGCCCGTTCGGCGGGTCTTATCGGAGAATTGCCACCGATTCCTTCAGCCCTGTGCTACTTCCAGTCGTTAGAGTTGAAGTTGGCAGAGCTGTACCTGACCATACTTGCTTGCGTAGCCAGTGCGCTCGTAGCTGCCTGTGAGCAACTCGACTGCCTATGGCTGAGCGCACATGAACTGCTCACCAATGTACCTCCTGCAAACGCCAGTATGAGTCCATCAGATTCTGACAACACACTACGGGTCGAGTGTCCCGGCTGCTCGAAAGTCATCCGTGCTCCAAGATCAAAGGCGGGCAAGACGGGCAAGTGTCCGGCGTGCGGACACCGAGTTCAGATTCCCGGCACGAAACCGCGATCAGAGACAGCTGAAGGCGCGAGGACTCGCAAGCCCAGGACAGCCTCGACGAGTTCTGTGTCCAACGACTTCCCTGCTGACGGCAAAACGGTCGCCTCGGGCAAGCATGGAGATCACCACAACGTTGCTGGCGGCATACAGGTTTTGGAATCGCGAGCTTTGCAGGCTTTGTGGCTGATTCGACTCACCATGGGGATGATGGCGACCCAGTGCTTCATCCTCTGGCGGCTCTACGAAGGCGGACAATCAAACGCACTTATGATTGCATTGGCGATCGTATTCGGACTGCAGTTCCTGCTGCTCGTTTCGGGCGTGGTCTTCTTCCTTCGCTGGAAGTACCAGGCATCCGCGAACCTGCATCAGGCATGTACGAAGCCCCTGAGGTTCACACCGAGCGGATGTTGCTGGTACTACTTCATTCCCATCCTGAATTTGTTTTATCCAATTCGAGCGCTGAACGAGATTCAGTCACGAAGCAAAGCCCGCGTCGGATACATGGTCTACATCTGGTGGCTGCTGTGGATTCTGGCTTCCCTTATCGCTCGGGCGTCATTCGACATCTCCCGGTTCGAGGCGGCTTGCGTTGTGTCGGTAGCGGCGTTGTGCGTGGCGATTGTCTCTGGTTTTTTCCTGACAAGAATTATTCAGGTCGTCACTGAGAAGCAGAGGCGATATCGCCTCGCCATCGTCTGAAGCATAGGAGCTTGCCCTCTCGATCTTTCAATGTGGATCCAAGTGGACGACGCGGAGTGAACATGGTGAAGACTGAAAACCAACAACCGAACTCGCACACCCCGTTCCTGTCGATTGATGAATGGCAAGATGATGAGCCGATGAAGGGCTCGTGGTTCGACAATCCACTTTTGGGATCGCTTGGTGTTATCGGCGCGGTTGCCAGCTTGTTTGCCCTCGGGGCGATACTGCCACAAGAGGCTGTCAATCAGGAGCCGGTCGGCGGAGCCAAGGCCGCAGCCGCTGCGGAAGCGATAGCCAAGCATGCTGACACACGCCCCCAAGCGCCGCTGAGGATGGACAACGAACCTCCCGATGTAACCGGAGCGGATCAGCCGTCGGGTTCCGGTGGTCTGAGCGAAGCACTCGCCGGTCTGAATACGGATTTTCCAGTCCAATCGCTGACCTACCTGGCGGACAAGAGGAACTTTGACGCCGGTCAAAAGCGGGTCGTCCAGGACAGAATCATGGAGCTTCTGAAAACGAAGCCCCACGAACTGCAGAACAATCTTGAAGTGTTCTCTGTTTGGTTTGATACCGATGACAGCGGTCGAATCTCCGCTCTGCTAAAGACGTTTCCCAGTCACAACGCGTCGTACTTCGTGGGGGCGATGTCGAAGCTGCCAAATCCTGTCCCCGCTTTGATTGCGGAGATGGCTGAGCACCCGGCGAATGGTGAAGTCCACAGGGCAATCAGCCGGGAACTTAGCAATCATCAGGTGCACCCGGTTCAGATCTCACGTCAACTGGCAACAAAGCTTCAGGCCAGTAACAACGCCCAGGAGTTTGAACGGTTGGTTCTGCTGCTCAAGAGCATGTCGTGGGAGACACGAAGTGATCAGGCATTGAAAAAGCAGATCGCCAGCGCGATGGCTGCGGCGGGGCAAAAGCTGACGGCCAATCAGTTCCAGGGAATGAGCAGAGATGTTGCAGACGGCATCACGACGTTCGCACAGTTGCCAGAGAGTTCTGACTTACTTGCGAAGCTGGCTGCGTCGAACGATGGAGCCAGTAGCGTGCAGATGTTCCTGAGCCGGAACAACCAGAACAAAGACGCAGGCGATCTGGCTCTCAAGCTTGCACGCGGAGGAAAACTCCCCCTACGGCAACTTCTTAGCTACCAGGGTTCTGAGCTGGTTCAGGAGTTCCTGTGGGGAGGCAAGATGAAAGCCGAGCGTGAGTTCATGAACCTGAAACTGAACTCAAGCACTGTGAGTGCGCGGGCCTTCTCAAAAGCGGGCGTCTCCGTAATCGATTCAGAACCAGACTCGATTGATTGCAATTCACTTTTGTTCGAGATCCAACGGCACAAACAGCAACTCACTCGGGAGGGCATGTCGGACCCGTTCCTCCAAAAGCTCGATGGCCTGCTGGCTGACCGATTGGACAAGGACCTAAGTCTGACCGCGAAGTCGAGCTCGCCCGCCAGTTTGAAACTGGCTGAGAGGTTTGGCGGAAAACAGGCTGCGCTGGCAATCGCCAGGCCGGTACCGAAGAAGGCCCTGATCATTGGAAAGTTCAAGGGCATACTCGGTGCGCTGGTCGCTCTGAACCAACCCGAAACCTACGAGACGATTGTTAATGCCTGGATCAATCACAGTGGTACTACCCCGAGCTTAAAGGGAATTGGCAAAGCGATCGAACCGAACTTCCTACGCCGCGTGAAGATCAAACTGAAGAAGCTGGATGCAGGTGACAAGAGGCAGAAACGAACGATCCCGCTTCTGATTAACGCGTTGGGTCAAACCGGAACCTCTGAGAGTGTTCCACAACTTGAAGAGCTGAAGAAATCGAAAATCGAGAGCTTCAGAAAAGCAAGCACTCAAGCGCTGAAGAAGATCCGCGGGCGTTTGGGAAGAGAGTAGGACAAACTCACGAACCAGAACGGAGTCCTCTTGTGCGACGGTAACAGGCAGGTTCACTCCGAGCGAGCTTGGTCTCAATCCAACCAACCCACACCGCGCCTGATTATGCAGAGCATGATTGCTAGCTACTCTCGCTTCACGGTCCCGTCGTACTTCTCACCCAACGACGCCAACAACTGGTGGCATCTGTTTTCGACCTGGCTCTTCAGGACAATCGCCGTCGACGTTCGAGCAATGTCTGGAACGGAGAGGATCTTCTCCAGAACGTCCATCAAGTGTTCGTTCGATCGAGCCACCACCAGACACAACATGTCGCCTTGAGCGGCGACGGAATGAACCTCGATGACTTCGTCGATTTGCTGCAGCGGTGTGACCACTGAATCGATCTGGCCCTCGCGGACTTCGACGGTCACGTAGGCTCGCACCTGAAAGCCCAGGGCGTCCAGGTTCAGCTTGGCCGTGAAGCCGGTAATGACACCGGCGGCGA
>JBGCDN010000046.1:0-5797 GCA_045105495.1 Planctomycetaceae bacterium | reverse complement strand
GTGCCTGCCAGACAAAGCGATCGACGTGATCGACGAAGCCGGTGCACGCGTGCGACTGAAGTCCATGGTTCGCCCTCCGGATCTCAAAGAGCTCGAAGAAGAAATCGAGCGATTGAACCAGGCGAAGGACGAAGCTGTCGGCGAACAAGACTTTGAGAAGGCCGCGTCGCTCCGCGATCAGGCCGACAAGGTTAAGAAGAAGAAAGAAACCCTCACCGACGAATGGCGTGAGAAGTCGAAGCAAACGGATGGCGTTGTCGATGCTGAAATCATCGCGGAAGTGGTTGCCAAGATGACTGGCATTCCGTTGACGCGTCTTTCCAGCGAAGACACTGTTCGATTGCTGCAGATGGAAGACGAACTCCACCAGAGTGTTATCAGTCAGCACGAAGCCATTGTGCAGGTATCAAAGGCAGTTCGTCGAAGCCGTAGTGGGTTGAAAGACCCAGCACGACCAACGGGGATTTTCCTGTTCGCCGGCCCGACTGGTGTTGGTAAGACACTGCTGGCGAAGACACTCGCCGAGTTCATGTTCGGTGACTCAGATTCTCTGATTCAGATCGACATGTCAGAGTACCAAGAGAAGCACAACGTCAGCCGCTTGATTGGTGCTCCTCCGGGATACGTCGGCTACGAAGAAGGCGGTCAGCTGACTGAGCAGATTCGTCGTCGCCCGTATGCTGTTGTGCTGCTGGACGAAATCGAGAAGGCTCACCCCGAGATCTACAACATGCTGTTGCAGATCATGGAAGAAGGCCACTTGACCGACAGCTTTGGCCGTCGTGTCGACTTCAAGAACGTCATTCTCATCATGACCACCAACACCGGTGCCGACAAAATGTCGCAGGGTGGGTCGATGGTGCTGAGTCGAAGTGCAGACCGAAGCAAGCAGCTGTCGTACGACGATCTTAAGAAGAACCTGATGCACGAAGTGCAAAAGGAATTCAGACCTGAATTCATTGGTCGCCTCGACGAAGTTGTTGTCTTCCGAAAACTAACTCGCGACGAGCTCAAAGAGATCGTCGATATCGAATTGGCCAAGGTCAAAGAACGTCTTGCCGAGCGTGGCAAGAAGCTTGTTCTCGACGACGGGGCTCGCGAATTCATCATCGACAAGGGTTCGTCAGACGATGGACTGGACTACGGTGCTCGGCCTCTACGTCGTAGTGTCGAACGCTACGTCGAAGACCCGTTGTCTGAAGAACTGCTTCGCGGCACCTTCGAAGGTAAGAACCTCATCAAGGTCACCATCAAGGAAGTCGCTGACGTTAAGCAACTGGAGTTCCTGCCAGAGTTCGTCGAAGAACCACAGGAAGATGAACCAGTGGCCGCAGCGTCCGAAGGTGATGGCGGCGAGTAACCGAAGTTTGGTTCAAACGACGCCATAAGAAACTAAAGGCTGGAGCATCTGCTCCAGTCTTTTTTCATGCCCGGCTGCTTTGTTGCAGGTACTGATGCCGAAGCTACTTGGCGGGCAGGGCTCTTGATGCCCTACTTCCACCACCCGTTCGGATCAGGGTGAGAGTGGATTCATTCGGCTTGATTTCGAACTTGAAATGCTTCAGAAAGCTCATCCCTAACAGTGGTTCTGCAAACCGAGCTTCTGGACCAAGCACTGCCGCTTCGACCTTGCCAACTTCGAACCCCGAAACGCGGACGTTCTCCAGGACAACCAGCGTTCCACTGATCTGTCGGCCGTCTGCTAGTTGAAGTCGAATCGGCCTGTCAGACGGTTTGATCTTCACGGACAAATCTTTCGCAACCGTCCACGGCAACGCGATAAGACTGGCTCCCGAATCAAGGACCATCTCTCGAGCTTTGCCATTCACCACCACTGACACGTAAAACGTATCGCCGTTGCGTCGTAGCTTGATGGCCTGCGAAAAGATCGTTTTCTCAAGGTCGTCTATCTGTTTCAGAGAAGTAGCGAATGCTCGCGATGGCTGGAGTGCATATTTCTTGTCGGCGAGTTTCGACAGTTCTGAAACAAGCTTCTGGACTTCAGCATCGTCTTGAGCGTCCTCGTAATCCGCCTCAATGTCGTCAGCCAGTGACCGCAGCGACAGCACGTGCTTCACGTAGTCTGCCTGTGCCTGGTTCGTCGAAGCACGTACAGATCGCGTGGCTTCTTCTATCTTCAATCGCTGTTCGTCCAGCAGTTTTAGTCGAGCCACATTCGAATTGATCGCGCCGACCAATTTGTTGTTGGTTGTTACGTCACCCTGCCGAACCTGTGTGAGCCTCGCGTTGAGTTCAGCATTCAGTTGCGTCAGCTGTGACATTGAAGCCTTGTTCTGCTCAATTTGCTTCTCGGCAGATGTCATCTGCTTTCCGGTCTGCAAAAGCCCGCGTTTCAACTTTCGCACCTTGCTTAGCTGGCTTCGCAGTTCAGATTCACTCCTGAGAGCGACGTAGGTGGCAGAAACTCGCACGCCAAGATCACGAAGCTCTGACTTTAGCTCCTTGATACGTGTCGTGTTGGAGTCCTGAATTGGGATAACACTGAGGGCGAGAATAAGAATTTGCATGGTTCAACTGGGGGGATCAGGGGCGGGAAGACGGTTTGTCTCTCTGTAAAGACGATCAGTAATTCGAATGTCTAACCGACAAGCCTCAACGAATCACGGGCTGACCGATACTTGCAGAGGGAAGATTCGCGTGTTTGCTGTCCTGAATGCATGCGGTTGACGTTGAAGAGACTGAACAAGAGGAGAGGAAATGGTGACCGATTCGAAGCTGCAGCATGAATACGACCGTTTGAAAGCCGAGGGAGAAGTACTTGCTGGCGACCTTCTGGACATCCCACGCCGCGTGGCCATCCTGACGCATATGTATCTCGACTCGGGCCGAAATCACGCATTCTCCCAAGTCGCTGCACACGGCGCCCTTTGGGGACTGGCGTATTTTGAAGCTGGCGGCAGCTTGGGGCGTCTTACAGCCAAACGGTACTTTTACAGCCGCAAAGAAAAAGCCTATCGACTTGGGATTCTCCGCGAGTTCGCAGAGGGGTTTCGCCGCGTCAATCGCCAAGTCTGCATCGACACCTACGCCAACTACGAATTCACAAAACAGTTTGGCGAAACGGCCGGTGCAGACGAAATCATCCCAACCGAATTACTCGACGCGCTGAATCGAGTTCATCATGCCCGAGCAAGCGGGCAGGAGCTTTTGGCTGAAGAGAAGAAGGAGATGTTTGAGCGTTCGTTCCGCTCAGAGCAGGAAGTGACAGTGGCTCCCGGTGTGGAGAAAGCGATTGCCGGATTCCAATGCCCAATCATGCGATCCCTTTGCATGCACCCGCTGGTTCGGTTCTCCTACTTTCCACGGCTGCGATATTTTTTCTTCAAGAACTTTGGCAGCACTGAAGAGCGAATCGAAAAGGGCCTGCACGCCTACGATATCGCTGTCCGAACCGGTTGGGATACTGTCTTCGACAGCATGGAATACTACGGCCAAATGCCGCGTCATTTCTTTGCTGACCCAGAACAGTTCTTTCAGGATCTCAAGCAGGAAACCATCCGCAAAGGCCGAATTGCCGTTTCAATGAATTGAAGATCTTTAGTTCTCAAGCAGCCCCGGGCTTTGGCGAGCTTCACGTTGGGTAGAACGAAGACTCAACACCCACGAACCACGGGTGAGAGTACCTCGGTGTTAGGCCCGAAAAACCTCAAGGCTACATTCTCAAACGACCTGTCGTCGTGGCTATGCCGGCCTACAGAATCGTAATGCGTGCAATCGTGGCTCTATCCTGCTCCGCTTAATTGAACTCTCTTGGTTAAGCAGAATCTCAGCTCGACACTTCAGCAACTGCGAGCAGCGTTCGAAACCGGCAGGCCAACGCAAAGAACCACTCGCATTGCTACGAGTGGCTCTCAAAGTCACTTGTGTTTGTGCTTCAGGAAATCGAAGCAAAGCTCGGCTTATCGAATGCGGCGTTCGCCGTATTTTGGATCTTGGGCTGAAGTTCGAGTTGGTGCTCCGGCGTTTTGGCTACCAGAAGCGAGTGAACCGTCAGCGTTCTTCCAGCCTGCGACAGACCATGTTGGGTACTCTTCGATAACAGTCGTACCAAGGTCTTTCAGGATGTTGCGAAGGTTTGCAGACGTCATGTTCTTGTTCGAAACAACTCGCTGCAGAACAAATCGCTTGTTCGTTGGGATGTAGGCGAAGAACTTGCCGTTACCCAATCGGTCGTTTGCTGCCAGAAGTCGCAACAGAGACATGCGAGGAACATCTGCAGACGAGCTTGGAACCTGGTCGAGCCACGCCATGACCCAGATAGTCTCTTCGTTCTGACTGAGGACCGTCGACATCGAGAGCTTCCACTCTTCGCCCTTGTAGACGGCCTTGAAAGCGAAGTCGTAGCGCTTCTCAATCTTCTCTGGCTTCAAGCCCATCGCGTCGAGGGTTTGGCCGAGCTCATTTTCGTTGAGACCTCCTGCTGCCGAGGTCGATCCGCTTTGAGCGTTTACTACGCAAGCGATCATTGCGACGGCAACGGCCGCGCATAGACCGTTGCGAACCATTCGGGTCCATCCGCGTTTCTTCATCATTCCACTCCTTTGGAATCACCCCGGAATCCGAGGTGTTCGATCCATCCATGGATCAATTCATTGTGTTTTAGCTGGGAAAAAGACTCTTCAGACAGATCTCAGACCATGTCTCAAACTCGCCAGCCTCAGCAACCAGTTGTGACGGTGGCGCAAAGCCTGTGTCTATCATCGACTCTTCACGCGCGCGAACTTTTGGCTCGTCGAGGTCAAAAAGGTGAACTAGTCCTAAATGGACTCTGCCAACTTCCGTTTCGTCGTCGTTAATGAGGCCCACAAGATTCTCCGTCCAACCGGAATCAAGATAGACCTCCTCTTCTATCTCTCTTCGCATTCCTTCCTGGTATGCACCTACATCGGCGCCTTCGTCGATGGACGAAACATGCCCACCTACCCCAATTGACCGTTTTGCGTGCAAACGGGCTTCACCGGTTCCCTTGCTCCTGCGGTAATAGAAGACCTGATCGTTGCAGCGGAAAATGCAGTAGGGAATCAGCTGCTTGAAGCTTGGATCCTGTTCCATCTCGTCGCGTGGGCGGTAACTGGTGTGTGCCGGATCCAGTAGTGCTTTTAAGTAGGGCTCGACATCGGCGCAAAATCCCTGGAAGTGTCCGATTTCATGGAACACTGAGGTCGGGACGACAAGAACCTGCTCTACCTGATCGTTGGTCGTGGTCACTGCTGCTTCCTACTGGTTGAGTCCAAGTTCGATGATGGCTTCGCCGGGGATATCCGACCGCATGAGCGTCTCACCGATCAAAACGGCTCCGACGCCGGCTTGTCGAAGTCGATCGATATCGCCCTTCGTCTTGATGCCGCTTTCGCTGACCAAAGTAACGCCGTCAGGTATCCGATCAAGCAGGTCCAGCGTGTGTTCAAGCCGAGTCTCGAAAGTACGCAAGTTGCGATTGTTGATTCCCACCAGTCGGGGCCCGACCTCCAGCACACGGTCCAGGTTCTCTGGTTCGTAGAGTTCGATCAGTACATCCATACCCAATGAAGTCGCTGAATCGAAGAGCGTCTGAAGTGCTTGCTGGTCCAGGCACTCAGCGATCAGCAATATGCAGTCAGCTCCCGCGGTGCGAGCTTCGACGACCTGGTAGGGGTCGAGGATGAAGTCCTTTCGCAGAACCGGCAACGAAACAGCTTCGCGAACTGCAACAAGATGCTCCAGTGTTCCCTGGAAGCCAGGTTCATCAGTAAGAACGCTCAGACATGCGGCTCCGTGGTCTTCATAGCTAGTCGCA
>JBGCDN010000045.1:0-10489 GCA_045105495.1 Planctomycetaceae bacterium | reverse complement strand
CGGAACACCCGCGGTCAGTAACGATCAGCTATTCCTGCGCAGCAACAAGTACCTGTACTGCATCGCGAAGTAACCGCAAGATCATCGCTACACTTTCGCCCGTCACATGGATGTGACTTCTTTTGGGAACCGCTATTCTGTGTTGCAAATTCTTCTCAACAACACCTTTGTTGAATCGCGCTTCGCCTGCTGCAAATGACGTTGAACATGACAACAATTGATCTTCGCTCGGATACTGTAACTCGACCAACAGGCGCGATGCGTCAGGCCATGGCCAACGCCGAAGTTGGCGATGACATGATGGGTGAAGACCCAACTGTAAACCGTCTTGAGAAACGGTTTGCCGAATTGTTCGCGATGGAATCCGCAGTTTTCGCGTGTTCTGGAACACAGTCGAATCAAATGGGCGTTCGAGCAAACTGTCACCCTGGTGACGAATTGCTGATTAACGAAACTGGCCACATAGCCAACTTCGAAGCGGGCGCACCAGCGGTACTAAGTGGGGTTACTGTTCGGACCATCGAGGCTCCAAAAGGAAAACTCGACATTGAGAATTTGGAAGGTCGAATCCGAGCGATTGATCAGCATCTTTGTCGGACTCGGCTGGTTTCTTTGGAGAACACAACAAACATTGCCGGCGGCTGGGTCTACTCAATCGACCACATGGCTCGCGTGTCCGGTTGGGCGCGAGAGAACGGGCTTCGCATGCATCTGGATGGGGCGAGGTTCTTCAACGCCTGTATCGCCGGAGGCTATGAGGCCAGTGACGTTGGGCCGCTGTTCGACACGATTTCGATATGCCTCTCGAAAGGGCTCGGATGCCCAATGGGTTCCATTCTCATCGGCGACACAGAAAGCATCCAACGCGCAAGGTTGGCTCGAAAACAATTTGGCGGGGCACTCAGGCAGGCTGGAATTGTTGCTGCAGCGGCTGAGTATGCGATGGATCATCACATCGATCGACTGGCTGAAGACCATGACAATGCGAAGCGATTCGCCGATGGCTTGAACGCGATTGATGGCATTGCTGTCGAAGACGGTGTGGAAACGAACCTTGTGTTCTTCAACATCGATCCGGAACTTGGCACCGCTGTTCAACTCTCTGGCAAGTTGCGAGAGAACAACATCTTCATAGGTCCGATGGGCGGCCAACGAATGCGAGGCTGCACGCATCTGGATGTCAGTGCTGATGATGTCGACACCGTTGTGACTGCCATTCGAGAAGCCTGTGCCAATGGGTTCCGCGAATACGCGGTTGTCGGGGCAGGGCCGTACGACAAGTAACGTTAAGCCGGAACTGCGCTTCGTGTGCTTGGGGCCTGCAAACCTTGCTTGAGTATTTCAGGCGACGGTTCTACTCGTCGGAGGCATCGAGATCTGGTGGCGCGGCGGCGCGGTAGAGGGGTAGGAAGCGGTAGTAGACTTCCAGCGTAAGTGTCGCCAATGCTGTGGTGTAGACGCGGCCGCCTGCTTTACCCCAGCGTGTTCGTTTAGGGTCCCAGGTTCCAGCGAACTCACCATCCTTGACCTGTTCGTCAATCAGCAGTTCGCGGACTTCCTCGTTCCACGTGTCCCATGCTCGCCCACCGTATTGGAACATCGACAGCGTTCCGTAGTACCAGTAGTAGAAGTTGACGTCGGCACGCCGCGGGCCACGCCTTAGCAGATAACCCACGGCTTCACGCATGTCTTCACCATCACGCGGGTAGCCAAGCATGATGCGACAGAACATGGCTTCGGCTGTCATAGTTTTGTCTGGAGGATCCTGAGATCGATAACCGGCCAAACCACCATAGCGTCCCTGGCGACGACCCTTTAGGAACCGATTCATGCGTTGCTTCACGACATCTGCAATCGGTGCTCCGGCAATCTCTGAACTCTTCAACGCCATCATTTGCCAGCCGAACATGCTCATGTCGCCAGGTTGATCTTTGATGTAACGCCAGCCACCTGTTTTCTGATTCTGTTGACCTGACGTGTAGGCGATGGCTCGCATGACAGCCAGACGAAGTGTTGGGTCAGACTGCGGATCGTTCTGCATGCCCATTGCTTCCGCCAAAGCATAAGTCACCATGGCGTGGCAGTAATTTCGAGCAAAGTAGGTCGCGTTCCCAGCGAGACAACCTTCGTCGTCCTGCTGACTGATGAGCCATCGAATCGCCTTTCCGACGACGTCGGTATAGTCGCCCTCTTCGTGCGTATAACCGGCTCCCAGAAACGCCAACACCGATAGCGCTGTAACACCCGTGTCAGCTCGCGCGCCTGCGGGGCGATCGCCGTTCTTGGAAAGATTAACCTCCAAACCGTCGGCTCGTTTATCGACCAGCATCCGGCCCCCGCCATGTTCGCGGGACGACCAATTGCCTGTCGGTCGTTGTGCAGACGCGAGCCACTGAAGGCTCCGCTCGACAGCTTTTTCCGACTCTTCGGTTCCGCCGTTTTGCCGAGCGACTGCTTTTCGTGAATCAAGAGACCGCAGCTGATAAGTCGCCGGAACTGATGGCCGCCGCTGTGTGCTGGTACCCGACATCACTTCGGGAGCAGGCACGAATTCCATCGAATCCGCAAGAGGATTCACGGCAGGGCTTTCTCGCACATCAAATCCAGGCTGCAGCGGAATTTCAGTTTGAGCGTCGCGTTGAACTCTCGGTTCATCCTTCGCTCGTCCATCCCGTCGCGCTCGACGAGCCCTCATGGCGGCGATCTGAGCGGCGGAAAGAACTCCCGCTCCGCCCATCGATCCTTTTTCTGTTTCAGCGCCCGGTTCGTCGATTTCGGTTCGAGCCGGAACCGGACCAGTAGGACTGCTGACAACATCTGCTGGCTTTTCCGTCGCAGCAAACTCGCCAGATTCCGACCGTTGCATTTCAGGCGAGACGTCGTTGGCTTCGAACGTGTCTTCAATTCGAGAAACTGACCCGCGAGGAACTTCTCTGGTCGTTCGCTTATCCGGATTGCCCGCACGAGCACTTCGAGCCGTTCGAGATGGTGTGTTTGGCGTTACTTCAGAACGCGCCTGCTCGACGCTGTCGTCGGATTGAATGGTGGCATTTGCGGTTTGTCGCGGGCCTTCAACACCCGCGTCTTCCGGCATCGACGCAACTTCGGGTGTTTTGTTTGGATCGGCAATGTCGTCCATTACCAGCTCGGTCGGTTGATCTTTCTGGGTTTCGCGTTCCGGAATTTGCGTTGGTTCGTAGTTCGTCGCTTTCCGATCGACTCTAGCCAGGTCCTGTTCTTCCTGAACCTTTTCGTAGACAGGCACATTGCCGAATTGTTGTTTCTTGATTTCGCGTTCGCTTTCGACAACGACGTTACGAATTTGAACGCGTTCTTCGCGGTCCTTCTTGCTGTCGGCCTTAGCCAGCGGCATCACGTCGAATGCCGTTGAACTTGTCAGGCCCAAAAGGCAAACGGCATGTACCAGAATGGAAGCGGCCAGGGACTTTGGCCCGATGTGCTTGTCACCCCATCGGGTGGCGAGCATCGTGATGAGATGAACCGTTGCCGCGACAAGTGTTGCGACAAGTAGCAGGTGCACAATCTGTTCGCCGGACAGAGTTTGTCCGTTGGTGAAGTCGTGAAGTGCCTGTCGTACTTTGTCCACAGGTCAGCCGTTACTGTTGTTCGGTTTTATAAGCCAGCGAAACATCAGCCATCTCGGCCCGATTGGCCGCGGCGAGAACGTCGATAACCGCCTGATAGCGCCCTTCGCCTTCTCCGCGAACCACCACCGCCTGAGCGGGATAGTTTTCCCTGGCTTCAACGAACTTTGTTTCCAGTTCATCAATCGTCAGGCGATCTTCACCCACCAGAATGCGTCCATCTTTCGCCACAGAAACGACCATCGCGTCCGGACCTTCTGACAGGGGCTGCACGGCACCTGCAGTCGGCAATTCGACCTGAAACCGATCTTCCGGCTCAGCGAACTGGGTCCCCACCATGAAGAAGATGATCAACAGAAACACGATGTCGATCATCGAAGTGAGGTTCAGTTCCGGTTCTTCAATTGTCCCGGTTTTCAGTGGCATGGCATCAGGCAGCACGATGTGTAAGGAAGGCTGCAGGCATTATAGCAGACGAGCTGATCCGCAAACCTCTGGCTCGCAACACCTTGAAAATGCAGCGAATACCGCCAAATCCCGGCTAACAACTTACCCACGTTACGCAGCCCGAAGGTCGCCACTTGTTGAGAGGCGCAGCCGCGTGCTCTGTGTGGCAAGCCCCGACGTGAATTCGCTGTGCGTCGCAGACCAATCCGAACACACTTCGAAGTGATTCTATACAGGACATGCGCAGCTGGACCGGGCTGCTACTTCATCGGGATGCGGATGGGCTGCAGAGCAGGGTCAGTCACCCGGCCGGTGTCGTTTAGCTCAACGATAGTCTCAACCGCTGAGACGACTGAGGCAACTGGTTTTTCAGGTGCCATGGCAGGCTGTGGCTTCGGCGTAGGAATGTCCTGCTTCGTTGAGACTACGGCGACTGATTCCGGCTCAACGTCTGCGAATAGGGCGTCGAGATCGACTTCGTTTTTCGCAATTGGTGGCGGTTCAGGCTTTGGCATCGGTGCAGCATCGGTCGGCGGTGTAACAAACCCCGGTGACGGTGTGATAGATTGGGCATCTGCGAAGTCTGCGAACTCAGAGATCGGGTCCGATGCAGGCAGTGGTGTGCTCGAAGTGCCTCGCCTCATTGGCTTGGCCGGCTCTTCTTCAACTCGACTGAACGTCGCGTGTTGAACGAAAGAACCGCCACCAACCTCTGTTGCTGACGCCTGTACGATGTCAGGATCCTTCATGGGTTTTGGTGAGACCAAGTCGGCTCGTGATTCAGCAGCCGGTTGCCGCATGCTCAAGTCGAATCGCTTTCGTTGCGGATTCGGTTGAGGCAGATTAGCTGATGCAAGCTGTGCATTGGGGCTTCGCAAACCTTTCAGCTCCGCAATCATTTCGGTTCGCATCGCGTCCTTCAGTCCGACCTGTTGTGATGGTGCCAGACCGTTGATGATTTCAATGTCGTTAATCACCCAATGCTGATGTTCTCGAACAAGACTGACTGTTGCTCCAGACGATTTCGTTCCAAGCTCAACCAACGCCCGATTCGTCTGCGTTCGCATCGCGCGGATTGGTTTTGTTAGCTGAGTGAGCACTGGTGCCGATACGCGAGGAACCGATTTGGCTCGACTCCATACCAGCCGGTTGAAGTCATCCGAACTCACACGCTGTAGATCGCGGATTTGGTTTTCACGAACGCCGGTGGCAAACGCGAGAATGGGAATTGCGAGTTCCAGACTGCGCCGGAGTGATCGCTGTTTCCCGGGCATCCCAACCTGAACGTCATCGACGACAAGACGACCGTCTGCGTTGATGAGCTCAAACATCGACTCACCCTTTTGATGCTGCACACTGACAAGCGTCCGTGAGCCCTTGAATTCGGGTCTCCCAATGGTCATTCTCGCCGTTCCAGTGGCGCCCACCGGGAGAAGCTGGATGGGTAGCCCCATCGCCTTCGACCAGACAACATCATCGAACCGGTGAGAGCTTAGTCGGCTGAGAGCCTTCCGATCGCTTCGCAACAAAGCGTCGTGGAACGCGGTTGTCTGTTTGGTCGCAGTGAAAAACGCTGACAACAGCATCTCACTTTCAGCAGATGAATCGTACAGTCCAATTTCGCTTACGCGGTACTGCTTGTCGTCCAGGCTTTCGCTGGGCTGATCAAGTTCGATACGGACAACAGCCTGAGGTGTCGGGATCAGCATGGTTGCATGATCAACGGTTGCTTTGAGTTCGTAGTCGGTCGGAGCCAGCATGATGTCAGGGATCGTGATGGCGGAAAGATCTGACTCGTTCAGGACAGAATCGAAGAGCTTGGCAGTACTGACGGCCTTAAGCTTCGCTCGATCTCCTGTACGGAAGGCTTCCACGAAGTCGGTGCTTGCGGTGATGACCCGAGCACGATTGCGGACAGATCGAATCGCAGAATCTTCTCGCCGAGCCTGAATGGCAGCGTCGTCCACCTTCCACTGGTTGCCAACGCGGAGCATAGAAAGCTGCAGCGTGCCGTCTGTCCGAGGCAGCCGCACGACGGCTTCTTTTCCGTTGATGGCGACCTGTGGCTTGTGATGTCGTTGCGATTTATTCCGTTGGCTGTTTCCAACCACCTGCTGTGTCAGACGAGCCAACCATGGAGCCGGAAGACTCTTTAGGTCAGCTTGAAATTCCGACGTAGTAATCGCCAGCACTTGCTCGCGGTCGTCTTCTTCCCATTTTTGCAGGAAATCACGAATCGTCAGCAGTAGGTCCATCTGCTCTGTGATCGGCTTGGAGACCGACAGGCCAGCTTGCTGCTGTTTAGTGAAGATGTCGTCGACGACCCACTTTCCAGACGCTTCATCCTGAACCAACTTGTACAGCAAGTTGGAGTCACCCTCAGCGTCGGTTACCGAGACTTCCTTCTCTGTATCCGAGATGTCCTTCACTTCGACAATCGCAGGTGGTTCTTCCGGAAGCCGGAGCACTTGAAGGTCGTCCAGCGCCTCACTTCGACGCAGCGCTTTCTGTTCGAACTCGTTGGAGGTCACAGCTTTCAATTGCTGCAAATCGCCCGCAGCCAGCGCATCAGTAAACGCAATGATCGCGCGATCTTCGCGGAAGTGGGTGCAACCGGAAGCAATGCAAAGAACTACCAGAGTCAGAATACCGCGACGTCCTGTCATCGGCCTGGTCCACAGAAAGGGTTTGGTGGATTTCAACAGCTGTTGCTTGTCCCAAATTGGCGTTCAACCGGTCAAGGCGACTGAAGCCCATCTGATGACCAGGAACTGGTTTTCGAATTCGGACACCAGGCAACGTGCAGAATCTGCCGTTGTCAGAGATCCCTTCGGCTCAATACGCCGGACGTGGATTGAAGGAACGGAGCGACAGCATGCAACCGGTCTACCAGGGCGTTGAAAAACGTAGCACGACTCTCCGACGTGGAAAGTCCTCGCGAACAACGCCTCGGAAAAGCGTGCTACTATCGTTCTTCAACAGGCCGCTACTCACCGATGGCGTGGATCTCGTTGCCCAGTTCCGGAAGTCCATGGAGGGCAGCGATCGCACCAAGGTTGTACTTGATGACATCTGACGGACACCCAGACGCACTTAAGATCTTCACAAGAAGGCCGGTAATGCGATCCAACTCTGCATGCAGCTGGTCGTGGCAAGCTTCAGATACATTCGCATCGACGGCGTTGATGAGCTTCCAGTCCAGCATCGAGACCATCTCGAACTGATCAATCGCTGGCCGGCGTTCCAGCTCGTCAAGCACATATGGGAGTGCATAGAAGAAGCACTCATAGGTGCAATCAGAACAAGTCGTCGATTCGACCAGCCTTCGAAACTCATCGACCGATGGCGGCGAAGCCTCCCAACTCATGAGCGCACGTCGCGTGGCTACGGCGTACTCATCCATTCGCCAAACGTCTGAGTTGAATGTGGCACGGTTATCGAATGCCATTTTTTCCTTCCGCAACGGCGCAGACAAGAATTCACGTCACCGTGCCAAACTGAAGGTCCAGCAACATCTCCTTCACATCCGTCATTGCAATCGAATCCCGTTCGATGGAGCGTGACGACGAGATGAACACGGGAGCTTCGTCGGCTTCCAATCCTGGAGTTGGGAGTCGACCATGGCTGCCTTTGACGATGGTGGCATCAAGGCCGATGACATCCATGTAGTATCGCATGCCGAGTTTCTTTTGCAGAACGCGTTTTGCGATGCGTAGTTTCGGCAGCGACAGTTCCGGGTCAACGAAAAGTTCGACGGGGTCGTAGCCAGGTTTGCGATGGATATCGACGGTTCGAGCGAAGTCGGGAGCCAGTGCGTCGTCTTGCCAGAAGTAGTAGGTGAACCAGGCGCCCGGAGCGGCGATGGCGATAAGTTCTCCAGAACGTTCATGGTCGATTCCGAATCCCGCCTGAGCTTTTCGATCGAGAACACGTTCCACACCATCGGTTCGGCTTAGCAATTCTGACACCGCAGCAATGTCGGCCGCATCTTGAACGTAGACGTGGGCGAGCTGGTGATCGGCCACCGCGAATGCACGACTGCCTCCACAATCAAGTGTCTCCCATCCAAGCGGTTCCACTCGGGTCGAAGCGTAGCCAGCTTCACGCAGAACCCGATTGATATGAACCGGCTTGCTAACGTCGGTAATCGCGTACTCAGAAAGAACAACAACCTCGGCTCCAGCGGATTGAGCGGCTCGAATCAGCCTCCCCGTTTCTGCATCAATGGCACGAATGTCATCGCGAATGCGTGGGTCGCTTACTCCAAGCCGTTGAAGGTTGTAATCGAGGTGTGGCAAGTAGACGAGCGAGAGAGAGGGCTGTTTGTCTTCCAAAACGCGAATCGAAGCATCGACGATCCATCGCGAACTACTAATGTCTGCTCCGGGGCCCCAGAACTTGAGCAACGGGAAGGTCCCAAGTTGCGACTGCAGCTCGTCCTTCAATCCAGCAGGCTGACTATACGAGTCGAAAACCTTCCGCCCGTCGGCAGGGTAACCAGGGCGTGGCGTTACGGAGAAGTCGACGTCGGCGTACATGTTGTACCACCAGAACATCTTGGAAACTGAGTAGTCCGGCTCGCGTTTCCGGGCAGCGTCGTAGATGCGTTCGCCACGTACAAGCCGATTCGACTGACGCCAGAACAGCACTTCGGCGAGATCTCGGAAGTACCATCCGTTCGCCACGATCCCATGCTCTCGCGGAAGAGAACCGGTCAACAGTGTCGACTGAGCCGAGCACGTCACGGCCGGCAGTACCGTTCCCATCGGCCGCGCGAAACCGTCGCTCGCGAGAGACGAAATGTTAGGAGTGTCTTCGCCGAGCATCCCGTGGGTCAGCCCGACAACGTTAATTACAACCAGCGGCTTTGACATGCCAACAGTATGACCAGAAGAACCGAGGTCAAACAGCTACTTCGGCATGAACATGATCACCACCAGCAGAACAACTGCCAACACAGCCACAGCGACCGTAAACAGCAAATTCGATGCTCCAGCGTCTTCCGTCCAATCCGCTCGCTCTTCTTCTGTCTGAATTGAATTCGGCATGTAGTCGCGCGGGGTGGAAGTTGGAGCCATCGAGTAGGCGTTTGCGTTCCACGGCGTGCTGACCTGTTGCAACTGATGATCCCAGATAAAATCAGCGGTCTCTGCACTAAGACTCGAACGCGGAACATCGAATGATGGCCGGTTATAGAACGGCTGCTCCAGAGCGAGCCACCGCGCTGAACGAATACGCGGAGCCCGTCTTCTTCTGGCCACCTCATCTTCAGAGCTATCGATAGCGAACGGCTGAGCGGTGAATCCGCCCGGAGTGAGATCTGTCTCGTCGCGATCGCCGTAGATTGCTCGCCAAAGACCAGCGTAACCCAGTTCTGGTTCACTATCTGGTCGAGTCGGATCAGGAACTGTCAGGTTCGAGATATGGACGCTCCAATCGGGTTCCAGCGGCGGAGTCGAGTCCGACTGATACGCCAGGAAGGCGATTGCGGTGAACAAGAGATTGGACATGAGATCTGCATCCGGGGAGAAGGCCTGATACTCGAAGTATGGGTCAACTGCGGTCTTTTGCCGGCTTCAGCGTTCTCAAGGACGGGGAACCAAGGGTGGTTCATAAGGGTTGTTGAGATTCTCGGGACCAACGTGGTGGCTCGGCTTTGCAACCGCCAACTTCGTTTGGTAGACCTTGTGGGCTGTAGTGATTGTGACCCCGAGGTGAAGACCCCATGGAAGCTCTTGGCAATCTTGTAGATAGCGTTTCGCAGCTATTTTTCTCGCTCGTAGACATCGTTGCGAGCCTTTCGGCGTTGGTCTTTCCGTGGGCACCGCTGATCGCGTGGATTGCGTTTTGGCTGCTGGCCGTCAACTGGGTCAAGCTGCGAGAAATTTTCCTTCGCGGTGGCTGGGTTGGTTTCCTTCTGATGGCGTTTGTGATGATTCTGGTCTGGGGTGCGGTAGCTCCACCGGCAAGCGGAGCCCACAACCTGCTGGGTTTGAAACTTAGCAACTACGTGGGCAAGACGGTCTACGTAACTTTCTTATTCTGCATCATCCTGCTTTGCGGAAGCGTCCAGCTATCCGGAGCCGTTCGTCCAGTGTTCCCAGCTGATGAACCTGAAGCCGACGGCCACCATTAAGTGCTCGATTCGGTCTGAGGCGCTTCGCCAAACACTTGGCATGCGAATCTACGAGGTTTCGTACGTACTCGGTTAAATACGGGAAATTACGACCCTGCGATCCTAAGTGGCCGTAAGCCGACCGTTGCTTGTGTCGGAGCGTGACTTCTACTTCGGAGCCGACGTTTTGACATTGCAGGATCTGCCGCTCGTTACGAGCAGAGAAAAGAAAACTGGTTAGCAGAGGCCTTTCTGGTCGATGGCTTTAAGTGGAGCCACACCAACGCTTGCATCTGAGTTCATCCGGGCCGCTCGGCGGGGG
>JBGCDN010000044.1:0-3368 GCA_045105495.1 Planctomycetaceae bacterium | reverse complement strand
GCTCCGTTGAAGTGAATGTGAGGAACGCCAAGTTCCTTCTGTCGAGCGTTACGAGCCATGCCGGGGAAGTCGGGGTTCGCTTCGCCGGTTCGGTAGTAGCTCTGTGGGTGGGTGGCGTAGTAGGTCAGGACAGCGACGGGTTTGTCTCCGTTCCAAAAGCTGATTGTCTTCAGCATCGGATCGATGGTTCCGACTGGTTCGGCTCGAATCTTTGGATCCCGGCAGGCTGTGTATCGAGTGACTTTTACCTTGCCATCTTCGCCAAGGATCCGCCGGTTCGATGCGACCTCTTTGACCTCGGCTTGTCCCATGCCAAGGTGTGTGACGGGCTTTGCAGTCTTCACCGCCTGCTCAACCGCTTTTGCGGCCTTGAGAAAAACAGAACGGCAGAACCCTTCGTCGTATGCCGAATCGCCAAGGCCAACCTGGTCGAGTATCTCCTTCGCCGAAAAGTCACAGCGAGGTGCGTCGTGTTGGTGGATGGTATGAACCGAAACACGATCGGGCGTTGTACCTGCGGCGTTCGCAAGTCGTTCACAGAATTCACGATGCGATTCGTTCGCGATGCCCAGCCAGTCGACCGAACACAGGACGATGGGTTTGTCGGCTCCAAGAATGACAATGCCACGACAACTCAATGGTTCTGTAATCGCCTTTGTTGGATCGTACGCCATGGGACTTCCGATCGGCGGCGATGCATCGACGTCGAAGGTCCCAACTGAGACCTGCGCGCAGGTGGTTGATGTAAGCAGGCAAAAAACGGCAGTCAGAACACGCATTGCAGGCTCCAATTTGTGGAGCACTAATTCTAGCCATCCATTGCCGCTGTGTCGTGGTTGGCCCTGTCGGGCAAGTGGTCTCAAGTGATAGCCACTCGCCATCTAGAGTTTCGCTGGAGAGGTTGGGGCTTGACAGAATTACGTTTGTACTCGTAAAACTCGTGCCGTCTGAAGTACACCTGTAATTGCACGGATGCAGTCATGCCAGATCGGCCAGCCCTGTCTCGGGGCGAAATGGAAGTTGCTCGCGTTCTCTGGCAGCTGAAGAAGGGGACTGTTCGTGAGGTTCACGACGCGTTTCCTGAAGAACGCAAGATTGACTTCACCACCGTTCAGACCTACTTGCGGCGGCTCGAACAAAAGGGTTACCTCAAAGTCAAAATGGACGGTCGGACGCGGCTGTATTCCCCGCGAGTCAAGCCGCGAACCGTGATTCGCGAGACTGTCGACGATTTGCTGGAACGCCTGTTCGGCGGCGACGCTTTGCCGCTGATGCAACATCTGATTGAAGACCGCGGCATTGGCGACGACGAGATTGGTCAGCTCCGCGAACTGCTGGATCGCTTGGAGGCCGACGATGAATAGCTTCCACAGTCGCGTAAGGACGCGAGCATCGTCTGTACTTGGGGCCTCCGAGCCCCAAGGTTCTACGGCGTCGCTGGTTCGCAAGCTTGGATCAACGGTAGGCGTGGTTTGCGAGTCGAGAGAAGAACAACGTCGCTGGTGCTTGGGGCTCGGAGGCCCGCAAGTACGGGAGTCGTTCGCGGACCGCGTAAAACACCCGCCGCGTGATAGACGCTATTGCCCACAACATCAGGGCCAACGGCCTGGCCCTTCGCAAGCCTGGGGCGTAGCGCAGCGAAGCCCCAGGTACACGACCACCCATTTCGCAAAGCCCCAACGGGGCGGCCCTAATCCATGGGCGGTGGTGTTAGGGCCGCCCTTTCAGGGCTTTGAATTCGGTGTGCCGCCGATTCCAGGGGCTGCGTTTCACTCCGCCCCTGGCTTGCGAAGGGCCGGCCCGTTGGGCCTAAAGGCTCCGGATGCACCGATCACGAAGGCGAGCGGAACAACACGTCGAGAGGAGGTCGACGATGACTGATTCACTTCTCAACATCGGCTTCACTCAACTTTGGCAACTTTCACTACTGATCCTTGTCGTCGGTCTGCTTGCCCGAACACTCTGCCGCAATCGTCCTCACGCGGCAATGGTGCTGTGGCTGCTTGTGCTGGTGAAATGCGTCACGCCGCCAGTCGTTGAGGCTCCGTTTGGTTTGTTCTGTCGAACGATTGAACCAGAGATTGAAACCATCGCACCGGTCGAAGAGGCCAGCCCGTTTGCGTTCTTTGTGAAGCAGGAACCAGTTCCACCTGTCGCAGTCGAGATCCTCACGTATCCGGAGCCGATCGAAATGTCGGTTCCAATCGAAGAACCAATCGAACCACTCACGACGCGTGACTGGCTTGTCATCGGGTGGGCAATCGGAACCGCGTTGGTGGTTCTTATCGCATTCATACGAGTCGTCCTGTGTCTGCACCGCATTAAACGCACCAGCGTCGAGCCACCGGCAGAGCTTGTGGAACGGCTCGAAGAACTGCGTTCGAAACTCGGTATTCGGCGACGCGTTTCGTTAATGATCACATCATCCGCGATCGGTCCGGCCGTCATTGGATTGTTCCGCTTGCGAATCGTGGTTCCCGAAGTCATCGCTCGCGATGGAGCCGACAAGCTGGAACCAATACTGGCTCACGAACTCATCCACATTCGCCGCGGCGATCTGTGGGTTGGTCTGCTGAACCTGATCGCAAAGGGGCTGTGGTGGTTCCACCCACTGATGTGGTGGGTGAGCAAACAAATCTCACGCGACACAGAGCGCGCGTGTGATGAAGACGTGCTGACTGCATTGGAGTGTCGGCCTGCGGAATACGCTCGCAGTTTGCTGCGAGTGTTGGAACAGAAGAACGAACTCAAGGCGATGCCCGCGTTTCCGGGTGTTCGTCCCGTCGAAATTACATCTCAACGCATGGAGAGAATCATGAGCTTACGACAAGGAAGTCGAAGCGGTGGAAGCTGGCGTCGGAGGTTACTGTTTGTTGTCGCGGCCGCCGTCGTGCTGCCGGGAGCGGTCATCAGTCAGGATGCGAAGCCAGTACCAAAAGCGAAGAAGGCAAACCCGCCAGCGAAGCAAGTAATGATCGAAGCGACGATTATTAAGGCGCCGAAAGGTGTGTTCACTGCCGTATTTCCAGAGGTCAGAGAGTGGAAGAAGACCCCAGTTCAGCGGGAAGTTGCGGAATCAGCAGGGGCGCCAGTGGGCTTCGGTTTCAGCATCGAACCAAACAACGGGGGGTTCGAATCGCGTTACGAATCCTCATGGAGTCTCGGCGTCATGCTACCGACGCCACCGGAGATCCTTGCGAACCAAAAGCAATCAGAAACCACAGAGTTGCTAACAAAGGCCAAGTGGCAAACTGTGCTTGAAGTTTTGAAAGAACGCGAAGATGTCGAGGTGTTGTGTACACCGAGGCTGATGTGCCGAAATGCTCAACAGGCTTCGTGTGAGACGGCTGGCACCGACAGGATTCGTC
>JBGCDN010000043.1:0-3508 GCA_045105495.1 Planctomycetaceae bacterium | reverse complement strand
GCACTTCGGGCGGAATCGCCTTCACAATGTTGCAGCCGAAGTTGGGGAAGTCTTTGGGGCTCGGCGGCTCCAACTGACCGGATGGGCTTACTTTGTCAGCCGTGTAACCGGTGAGCATTTGATAGATGGCGGCGGTGTGATTGAACAAGCCGATCGGGGTGTAGCTCATTGATCGAATGAGCGTCGCCTTGTCGATGACCTGCGACAGCTTCGGCAAGTTCTCAGTGAACTTCACACCCGGAAGTTTGGTGTCGATATTCTTGAACACGGACTTCACGTTGTCGGGCACGTCCGTCTTTGGATCCCACAAATCCAGATGGCTGGGGCCACCCTGCATGTAAAGCAGAATGACTCGCTTGGCCTTCCCAAATCCCGGCCCACCGTATCGAGCTTCTTCGCCCTCACTGGCGGAAGCTTCGGCTCTCAACAGGTTCGGTAGTGACAGCCCGAAAGCGGCAGAACCACCGATTCGAAGCAGCTCGCGACGATCAACTCCATCGCACATATCACGTCCGGGACGTCCAGGGATAACCAGCATCCGGCTTCTCCAATCGAGCGTGTCCTGTCGGTGGGGCTGGCCGAAATCGTGCCGCTGACGGGACTTGTGGTGAGGACTCCAGCGTATCCGGCTCAAAGCCAAAGTGTCAATCAGTGATTTCCGTCGGAGCGGGTTCGCGCAGATCGGCCAGCGAATATCAATTCGATGACGCAAGCGGTTCGATCTGAGACCTGCGAATGCAGCAAAACGCGGCTCTCTGGGCGATTTTCCCTTTTTTCAGAAAACATGGGACTAAACGGTGAACCCAAGGCGTCTATTTATCGTCATAGGAAGAAGAACGAAGTAGCTGGTGACATTCCAGCCGTTCTGCCGCGAAGGACGCGGTACACACTTCTCAGTTTCGCGACGCCCTTTTGAGGCGTCTTTTTGAATGCGAAAAAGAGATCGCTCTGAGAGCGGAGAAGCAGGAGATAGAACCATGTTGCGCAATCGACTTAACGACAACTGCCATCGCGATTCCTTCGTAGATGCAGGTTGCAATGTCGCCGATCAGCGCGGATGTGGCTCCATGCACTCCGCAATTTTTGGCAATCGGATGCAGGGCACAGGTCAACCCCTACCGGTCTATGAACAGACCGGGTTACAGGGCAGGACCGAACAGCCCAAACCCGCCACGTCATGTTCGACACAAGCAACCGCACCCGCGATTGCGCCCGTCGCATGGCTACGGCGGAGTGAACTCCCATCGCCGATATGGGCAAGTTTGGTTCTCGGAAGAGCATGAACCAAACACTGACGGATCGCTAAGCGAGATCGTCAGCCTACATCGGCAATCGAAGAGTTCACCCGGGCGTTTGTCCGTCGGTGCATCCATTCGTATTGAAGCCTGAACGCACAAGAACCGTTCCTTTGGCTTCAAGCCTTTTCTCAACAGTATCGCATGTGGTCTGCATGAAGCAGATTACGTTCGGTCGTGGAGCGATCAAGAACCATGAACGAAGATCAGACTCTAATTACACTCGTTGAACGCGCTCGAGAAGGCGATCGTCAGGCTTTTGGTGAGCTTGCCGAACAGTTCGAATCTGTCGTGTTCGCAATCGTTCTACGCCGACTGCGTAACCGAGCCGAGGCTCACGAAGTGACTCAGGAAGTTTTCCTTCGAGCAATGCGGAAGCTACCGCAGCTGCGCGAACCAGAACGCTTCCCGGGTTGGTTGCGACAGATCGCCGTGCGTATGTCGATCAATCGTGCTGTTCGTCGACCTGCCGAAGCTTCGTGTGCTCCGGAAACTTTCAACGGCTTGAGCTCGGAAACGTCTGAGCCATTGGAAGGTATCCTGCGTACCGAACAGGCAACGGAACTGCGAACCTGCATGGGTCGTCTGCGAGATTTGGACCGCCAGACTTTGATGGCATTCTACTTCGAGGACAAGTCCCTGAAGGAGATGTCAGACGAGACTGGTAGCCCGATCGGAACCATCAAGCGTCGATTGCACACAGCGCGTAATCGTCTGCGAGACGAAATGCTCTCAACGGTTCCAGCCTAGGCAACTTCCAGTTGCATCGGTGTGCGGCTGTGACGTTTGGGATGGTGTTCTCGCGGGAGTGCTTCGTCGCGAGAACGTCTTGGACCAGTTCCATCAAGAAGCTTGGGCCCGCCTTCAATTTGAGGGCGGGCCTTTTCGCGCGCTGGCAGTTTTGGTTTGCTGCCACGCTGTGATTTGCAGGGCACAAACGACGCAGCCTCGGATAGCCTTTCCCGTTCATCAATAGTAATTTGGATCGGGCATCTCACAGTTGAATCAGGTTGTGGCCTTGGAAAATCCATTCGAGTATCGCGAGTACGAATCGCCGGTTGAGGAAGCGACAGGCCTCCCGACTTACCGCAACCCTGCGCCCGTGCTGCAGGATTTGCTTTCATTGGCCATGTTTGTTGCGGGACTTTGGTGCGGTTTCTGTTGCATCGGTCCGACCTTCGCTGGAATCAACCGATTGGAATGGCTCTTCTTAGCAATTGTTACCATCACACTCGGTTATGGTCTGCATCGCGACTCGCCCATGGCCCTTGCCGGCACGCTCCTACTTTTTATCTACCTCTTAGTGATGCCGCTGATCCCATATCTGCGATGGAGGTTGCCGGAACCGTGGTTCTACTACGCCCTGCCGCTTATTGGGGTCGTTGCGACTGGCTGGCTCATCATGAATTACAGAAGACGACACGGTCACAAATCTGGGAGCATGGGATGAACCGATTCTATTTGCCGCTTGTTCTTCTTGCGGTAACCACTGCGATGGTGTCAGCGGATGATCGGCCAAACTTCCTGGTCATCATGGTCGATGACATGGGCTTCAGTGATCCTGGCTGCTACGGAGGAGAAGTCGATACGCCTCATCTGGACCAGTTGGCAGCCAACGGATTGCGATTCACTCAGTTCTACAATACGGCTCGATGCTGGCCCTCCCGAGCCGCGTTGATGACAGGTCGTTATCCGCACGAGGCGGGTCACGCCATGATGTACGGGAACAAGGCTCCGCGAGCATACCGTGGAACAACGCCAGACCAGGGGCGGTTCGTTTCTGAACTGCTGGGGCCCATGGGGTATCGATGCTACCACGTTGGCAAATGGCACCTGCAAAACCGCGCGGTGCCTCGACCGGCACGCGGGAAGTATGCAAGTCCGCAGTACAACGATTCATGGCCTTTGGGACGCGGGTTCCACCAGTCGTACTGCATGAAGTCGCAAAACAACTTCTTCAATCCGAATCAGGTGTTCGAAGAAGACAAACTCGTTAAGCGGCCGGGACACGACCAGGCGTACTACGCGACTGACGCTTTCACAGACCGAACGATTGGTTACCTAAAAGACCACGCTAAGAGGAACGCTGACGAACCGTTCTTCCTGTATCTCGCACACACGGCTCCACATTTCCCACTGCACGCTTTACCAGACGATATTGCTCGGCACAAACAGCGATATCAAAGAGGCTGGGACCGCATTCGAACCGAACG
>JBGCDN010000042.1:0-3515 GCA_045105495.1 Planctomycetaceae bacterium | reverse complement strand
GCACGATCCATCGCCCGGGGAGAGAATGGCGTCACGCTGGTCGCTTCAACATGGCGATAGAAAGATTCGTGATAGGCTGCGAACCGTTCGTAGTGCGATCTGTCTCGAGGTCGATTCAAATTCAGAATCGTCACCACCAAGCCCGGACGTTTCTCGTCTCGACCAACACGGCTGGTTGACTGAATATATTCGGAGCTGGTTTTGGGCTGGCCGAATGCGAGCATCAAGCCAAGCCGAACGATGTCCAGTCCCACGGAAATCATGTTCGTAGCCAAAGCAACATCGATGGGGCGAATGATCTTCTTGTTCTGCCGCAGCTCCTTGCCAAATTCAAGTTCCAACCGTTGCTTTGCTTCTGCAACTTTGGCCGTGCTGACACGACTCGTAAGCTCAACCACTTCGTAGTCAATGGACCGATCAACAAATAGCCCCTCCTCTTCGCCGACTCGTTTCCGAGAACCGTAACGCATCAACGCGCTGCTCACTTCGTCTTCAACGATCCGGCGGGCTCCACCGAGTTCACGCAGGCTATTGAAGTATCCCAGCACAGTCATGTACGGATCCGCGGGGTTTCTTTCGTCTTTGTTTGCCGGCTTGTTGAGGTTGTACTGGCGCTGTGCTGCAGCCATCAGGCATAGCTGTGCCTTAAGAAAGATCTTCTTCGGGCTTCGCCCGGGAGCCGCGATTCCGGTGTAGAGCCTTGCCTTGGTCGGATCGGAGTCGGTCTCAGCGAAAAACGAATCGCGTCGATCGGGGCCGGGCGGTGGAAAAATATCAACCGATTGACGATTGAACAATGCGCGGATTTGATCTTCAGCTCGCCGCACCGTGGCTGTCGAAGCAATCACTTTTGGACCGATTCGGTCCCCATCAACCACCCGGTGGCAAAGTTCGTCGAGTGCCGTCTCGTAGAGGCCAGCAACGGTTCCCAGTGGTCCCGAGATCAAGTGAAGTTCGTCTTGAATGATCAGCTCAGGAGGCAATAGTTCACCGTTAGGCAATGGTGTGCCGGTTGTCGGATTGCACGGCCCATAGAAACCATGTTTGTCGTATCGCTGGGCGCGGCCGAAGAACTTTCCGACTTCACCCGTCCAAGGCATCGCAGCAAATTTATCGACCGTGGCAATCATGAAGCATGGTAGCCGGTCGTAAATCGGTTCATCGACGGCAACGATCGGCAAAGCTCGCTCCGAACGCCCACTGAACTCACAGTCACGGCTTGAGCAGTGGACCAGCAAGTTATCTGGCTCGTCTGCGTTGGGCTTCAGCGTGAAAGAGTTTCTGTCGAATTTCTCACCGCACCATGGACATGCCTCAAGAGGAATCGGAGATGGTTTGCGATCGTCGTTCTTGAATGCAATTGTTTTTGCGCGTGCCGTCTCTTTGAATTTGTCACCCTTCCGACCCATCTTGTTGGGCGTTGCAGCACTACCGACCCATAGCGCAATTTCGAAAGGCCATTCGCCCAGCGTCTCAACGTCCTTCTCTCGTTCAAGCTCCAAGGCACAGATCAGCGATGACGCACGGCCAAGCTGGTCCAGCGTCAACAACCTAAGCGTGTATCGCATCAACACTGTCAGGCCGGCAGACTGGATGCCGGGATTTCGCAGACGGCGCAGCACCAACGTAAAGGCAGCGAGTCCCAAATACGCTTCTGTTTTTCCACCACCCGTTGGGAAGAACAGCAAGTCAACGACTTTTCGATCGGCTGACTTTGGATCGACAATGCCTTCCATGTTCATCAGCACAAACGCAAGCTGAAACGGACGCCATTTGACTTCGGTCAGCGGTAGCTTCAGTCGACGCCGCGCTTGTTCTGCCATCGCTTTGTTGGCCAGACAGAAAGCTTCACGTACCGTCTCGTCGGCCAAAAGCTCTACGCCACGATCAATTCGATTGGCGGCGATCCGAGCGCGGGCCAACAGGGTATCGGCGACTTCGGTTCGTTTCTTACTCAGGCCCGTCAGCTCAGCTTCTTGATCATCGATCCACTTTCGATAGGCTTGTGCGAATCCCGAGAGCTTTTCCTTTGCATCCTCGAAGTCACGTGTCAACGACAGCGCTGCCATGCCCAGCTCCACTCCGGAGATCTTGCTGGCCGACACCTTCTCGACATTCGCTTCGGGGATCCAGCGCGTTCGCACCGTTGAACATTGGCCGTCTTCGACCTCAGCGTGCGTCGAAATCGTATGGCCAACGACGTACTCAAAAGAATCGCGATACTGGAGATCAGCGACTTGCATGTCCCATTCTTTACTGCCGATGCTTCGCAGATCTGGACGTGGAACAAAGGGCGACCCCGAAGACACTTCTAGAGAAGCTTGGAAGATAAACGCCTCGTCGCGTTTTTCATCGGGGGCGGGCGTACGGTTGTTGACTAGGAAAAGAGAAACGCTTCGCGTGCCCTTGGGCAGACCGACAGCAGCTTCATCTGGCAATTCTTTCAGCGCAATCGCCAATTGAAGACCAAGGCTATTGGGGACATCGATGTTCTTTCGCCAGCGATTCTTCCCAGCAGGGAGATCGACGGTGACGGTTTCTTGGTTTGGTTTGCGACGCCATGGAGTTTTGCCCAGTTCTTCATCCGGCAGAAGTTGTTGGTAGTCCCCCCAACGAACCACAACTTCTAACGAACTCGTTTCACCAGAGAGCAAAACGCTAACGCCCATCGAAGACGGAAAGCTCGCGCGGCGAACCACGGCCTTGTCTGGCTCTGATCCATCATCGGCTCCTCCTGCTTCACTGGACGTTTCTAGCTCATCGTCGGAGTCGTCGTCCTTCTTTTGTTCTTCGCCGGCTTCGGCGGGGACAAGGAAACCAGTTAGGTACCAGCGCGAGGGGTTCTTGTCCAAAACTTCAGTGTTGTTGCCGAGTCCGGGTTCGGGACCGACAAGATCGAGTCTTAATGCATCAAGCAGATTTTCACGAATCTGAACCGGAGTTGTCGTATTCATATCAACCAAAGCAGCAGTGTTCCAGAGACGTTAACAGACGAGAATTGCGATCCCAATTTTATAGCATGATATGATTGCGAGTTGTTAGCTGCGAACCTGTCCGGTGGCGTAAAAGCATTCGCAACAAGAAGGAACAAATCCATGAAAGAAGACATTTTAGAACAGTTGACTGACGACTACTTGCAGGCAAGGGGGTACTTCACGCGGCACAACATCAAGTTCGCGCCAGATTCTAACCATCCTGAATTCAATTCAAGAAAGGACTCAAACCACAGCGACATTGATGTCGTTGGCTTCAACCCAACATTGTCAGGTCCAGAGCGCGTGCTCGCGGTCAGTTGCAAAAGCTGGCAGAGTGGATTCCACCCGGCGAGGCGAATAAAGAAAATGCAGGATGGTGGGATCATTGGTGGACGCAAAGCATGGAAGGCGTTTCGCGAGTTAGCAAAGCCAAAATGGGCTGAGGCATTTCGCGATAAGATCTACCAACTTACCGGTAGCCACGAACTCACATACGTTACTGCCGTGACCAAGGTAAAAGGCGATAAGGCTGTTTGGGAA
>JBGCDN010000041.1:0-3259 GCA_045105495.1 Planctomycetaceae bacterium | reverse complement strand
TGCCTTGTTACGGGGCACGGAGACATGTCACCTTCGAGATTTAGGTTTCCGGGTGCCGATTCCCAGTATGGTTGGTCGGTATCGAGCGAGGATCGTAACTGGTGCCATTCGGCCTCTGTGGGCATGCGGACGTGTGTGCCGGTCTCTTTGGTCTTCCAGTTACAGAACGCTTTCGCTTCGAGGTAGTTGATCTCTGCGGGCCAGTCCCATGGCATGTCAATCAACTCGAGCGTTGTTCGAAGTTTCCAGGTACCGTCGTCCTTCGACCACCACACTGGGTATTCAGCCTTGCGGTATTGAACCCAGTCCCACCCTTCGTCCGTCCAAAAGTCTCGAATCAAGTATCCATCAGACTCGACGAACTCCAGGAACTCCTGATTCGATACCAGGTACTTCGACGCTTTGAAGTCGGCAACTTCGGTTGAGAAGTAGCCGTACTCGTTGTCCCAGCCATACAGCTCACTGGTTCGCGGCTTCCCAAGTTCTACTGTTCCGCCCGTCACAGCGATCAGTTCGTTCTCTGGAGCAGAACCACTGTCAGTACAGATTCGTCCCCAAACCGGATGCGGCTTTAGCATCTCAAGCGGCAGTTCGCGCATCAGGACTGCGGATGTTTCAAGATGGATGCGTTCGTGTTCGATACCCATCAACACAATCCACAATGGACTGTCCCAGCCTATCGGCGTGCTGCAATCGCATTCTGTGATGAACCGGTCGACGATCTGGCGAGTCTTATCACGATGTGCTTTAACTTCGGCCGGTGTTGGCCATTGGTAGCTGTTCTCGTTGAGATCGTCCCAGGACATCTCGTCGACACCGATTGCCAAAGTGGATTCAAGATCGCCCGCAACACGTTCGTCGATAAGCTTCGCGACGTTCATCTTGTTGATGTAGAAAACCGACGTGTGGCCGTAGTAGAAAATCAGCGGATGTCGTAGAGGATTCGCCCTGGCGTAAAAGGCGTCGTCGCTGGCAAGGCATTCGAAGAGGCTCTCGTAGAGCGTGAACGAATCGTGAAAATACTGCCGAATCTCTTCGCGTTTTGCTTCCGGATCACCTTCGCTCAGAATCGGCGTCTTCGTGATCAGAGGAAGGGAGTTTGTGTCTCGGGCCGACTTGGTTACTGACGACATTGATTTTCCGCGGTTTATAACGTCTCGAATAGCTTGGCCGATTCAAGACGATTCCGCGGAACTGTCAACCTGAATGTTCTGTGAACGGTAATTCTACAGTGAATACGCAGGTTCAAGCTTCGTACTGCGTAAGCCAGCGAACATACACGAACCCGACACTTTTGAATTGCTTCGCAGTCCGATTGCCCACCGTGGCTGCGGCTTCAACTGCTTCTTCTCGGATCGTTAGTTTCGCCAACCGAACCGATAGAAGCATGTTCGGGCTGCAAATACCCACATGACGGCGATTGCGAACAATGGCACGATTGCGAGTGGGAAGAATGTGCGATCCGGGTACTTGAACACGTAGAATATCAGCGGAGATGTATAGCGTTCGAAGGTCAGCCCTTTGAGGATCTTGAACGCGAATAGCTTGGTCGAAAGGAAAAACAGAATCGCTCCCGCCATCATGTAGCACAGGGCTAACATTCCGGCAGCCGCTTGGTTCTTGGCGAGCGTCGCAATGCAGGTGCCCACCGACATCATTGCCACAGACGTAATCAAAATCGTGAGCCACAGCAGTGGCCTGGTAAGTGCCATGGGCGAGATGATCGCAGTAATCAAGGCCGATCCGGCAAGCGACAACGCGAGGTGGAACAAGGCCTTGGACAACATAATTTCTGCCAGACCTGCGGGGCTGAGTGCAAGTGCGTTAAGGGTCTTTCGTTCTCGATCTTCCGCCGTAAACGAAACCAATAGATGACAGCACGCGAAGAACTGAACCATCAACAGCAGCGTCGTTCCGATAACTTCTGTCTTTATCAAATCTGAAAGCGACGAATCCTGAATCGGTTTCGCTCCGAAGAAGTTCGTTCGCTGAACCAGCTTTTGATCAATCCATAATTTAGTGCCGTAGGTGTCAGCGAGGGCTGGCGAGAACCACTGCCAAAATGGTTCCAGGACGTTCGGATCGGCTCCCACATGATGAGCCACAACGGATACACGATCCGAAGTTGTGTCGTCGTCCTGCAACTCGATAACAGACCAACTGTTCGGCGCGAGAATCGTGTCGCCCCGCTGCATTGCCCGTCTTGGTGCGAACTTTACCTTCTGAGTCTGACTGGCTGGGCGAGCCCGAACCAACGAACGGACTCGGTCGTTGTATGAGTCGTAGATGACCAGGACGTTGGATGCCGTTGATTCGGCTTTGGTCACCGCTTCCTCTTCTGTCGGACCACTGGTTGCGGCAAGCAAAGCGATGGCGGCCAGCAAACCGATGAGCATCAGTGCCGACGGGTTCTTCTTTAGCCGTTTGATTTCTCTGCCGAACAGGATGCGAATCATGCGTGGGCGAATCATGTCTCGTCTCCCTTTCTTAGGCGTAGGCCTGTCCGGTGATTTTGAGGAACACGTCGTGGAAGTCGAATTCCTGAGAATGAACCGTGACGCAGTCTTCACTGGAGACCACGCTGGCGAGCTGTTGCCGCTGTTCATCGACATCAAGATTGAACGACTCGCGAACGACGATGCCATCGCGTTCGAACTGAGCGTCTACGAATCGTTCGGCATGCCGGGTGACAAACGCCGTGGGCGTATCACATTCAATGAGCTTGCCTCGGCATAAGATCGCGACGCGATCGCAGATCTGTTCGACTTCTTCCATGTTGTGAGTCGTGAGGAAAATGGTTGTTCCGTCGGCTGCCAGATCTCTCAGTAGGTCACGGACAAGTTTGGTGGAATGTGCGTCGAGATTGGCGGTGGGTTCGTCGAGATACAGAACCGAGGGCTTGTGCAGGATTTCTCTGGCAATGAGAAGCGTGCGTCTCATGCCTTTCGAGTATTTCCCCGCAGTCGTGTTGGCCGCTTCAGAGAGTTCAAGCTTGTTGAGGAGGTCGTCGATTCGCGATTTGGGGATGTTGTATAGGTCAGCAAACAGCTGTAGGTTCTCTCGGCCTGTGAATTCGTCGATATGATTTTCAGTGTCGGGGACGTAGCCAAACGCTGGCTTCGCCGATTCAAACTGCTCGGGGATATTGAACCCGGCGACTTTGACCGACCCAGAAGTTGGATGCTGATTGCCTGTGAGAACTTTGATCGTCGATGTCTTCCCTGCCCCGTTTGGACCAAGAAATCCAAATAGTTCGCCG